>NZ_JBHWIO010000055.1:38539-58959 GCF_042732075.1 Kitasatospora sp. NPDC059812 | reverse complement strand
TTGTTTTTGTTTTTTAGTGACTGGGGGATCGAACGCCTCCGCTGCGCTCCGGCGGGAATTCCCGCGCAAGCGCGGGAATTGAATTCCGCAAGCGGAATTCTGATCAATTCGCGCAGGCGCTCATTGATCTGATTCTCCTTCGCTGCGCTCCGGAGAATCTGGCTGACTGGGAGGGTGGGTGCATCGGGCTGGGCATTGTGTAGGCCCGGGGGTTTCCCTGCCTCCCTGGGTTTCAGAGCTGACGTCATCTCACGCGCTGTCAAGACCGGCCCTTCCTGTCGAGTCGACGGGCTCCGCTTCGCTTCGCCCATCCTGAAGGCCCGTCACCTTCCGCTCCTACGGGTGCGGCATGCGAGAAGCGCATCGTCTTCAGGCCGGTGTCTGGTTCACTCCAGGGTGTGAACCTTCATTCAAGGGGCTTGATGCATCATGATGAAGCACTGTGTAGAGTCAGTGTTTTAGGCGGACCCCCAGAGGCCAGCTTGCGGGTGTCAGCCGGGAAATTCCCTTCGGCGTTCCGTGGAAGGATCCGGGCATGTCCGTCGAGTTGCGTGACCACCAGATCGAGGCGGTTGACGCGATCATCCGCGCACTGGACATCCCGCCCGGAGGGGTGATTCCGGCGAACGGGCTGCGGACACAGATCCACGCGGCCTGCGGGACCGGGAAGACGTACATCTGCGCGCAGGTCGCGCGCAGGATAGTGCCGCGCGGCCGGGTACTGGTGCTGGTGCCGACGCTGGCCTTGCTGGCGCAGACGATCAGGGCGTGGCGCGAGGTCGGGCATGCGGGGCCGGCGGTGGCGGTGTGCTCGATGGAGGAAGACGTCGAGCTGTGGTCGCTGGACGTGCGGTGCACCACGAACCCGATCCGTCTCGCGATGTGGCATGGGTCCGGGCCGGTGACGATGTTCGCGACCTACAGCTCGCTGGGCGTGCTGGTGGAGGCGTTCGAGGGCGTGTACGGCGAGCGTCTGGACCCGCTCGACCTGGTCTGTGTCGATGAGGCCCACAGGACGTCCGGGAGCTTGGGGAAGGCATGGGCCCGGATCCACGACCAGAGGTGCATTCCGGCAGCTCGGCGCCTGTACGCAACCGCCACCCCGCGGATCTGGCAGGAGCGACCGCGGCCGGCCTGGGAGTTGCGGGAGGGGCACCGGCACGAGCGGCTGCCGCAGGAGATGGCCGCATCCATGGATGATCTTGAAATCTTCGGCACCGTCTCGTGGAGGCTACCGCTGTCAGAGGCGGTCAAGCGGGGTCTGCTGGCGCGCTATCAGATCATCGTGGTGGAGCTGACCGACCCCGTCGTCACCCCCGAGAAGCTGATGAGCCCTGACAAGCGCGGCGAGGAGATCCGCGGACAGCGGCTCGGCGCGCTCCAGGCCGCCATGCTCCACACCATGGCGCAACACGGGCTGCAGACGATGATCACGTTCCACCACCGGACCATGGAGTCCCAGGCGTTTGCGGAGGGTCTGCCGAAAGTCGCGCGGCGGCTGCACGCGGCGGACCCGGAGCTGTACCCAGACCGGATCTGGGTGGACTGGCTCAAGGGTGAACACGCCGGCGAGCGGCGGGCTCGGGTGCTGGCGGAGTTCGGGCGCAGCGCGCGGCGGGCGGTGCTGGCGCAGTGTCGGATCTTGGGCGAGGGCGTCGATATTCGGGCCGTGGACAGTGTTGCGCTCTTGGATCCGAAGGGCGCCCCGCACGACATCGTGCAGGCGATCGGGCGGGCGCTGCGGCAGCAGCCCGGCGAGGGCAAGCTCGCGTCGCTGATCGTTCCTGTATTCCTCAAGGATGGGGAGGCGCCGCAGGACATGTTTACCTCCGGTTCGTATCGGCCTTTGGTGAATGTGTTGCAGGCTTTGCGGGCTCATGATGAGGAGGCCGTGGAATTGCTGGCCATTCCTCAGGTCGAGCAGACGAATGTGGTTGAGCCGTCCATGGATATCGGTTCGGAGCCGCAGGAGGGCGAGAAGGAAAGCCGGATGCTGCTGCGTTTCTCGGCTCCCAGGGATCCGGTGATGGTCGCTCAGTGGGTGTCGTTCAACGTGATCGACACGGAGCGGCAGGACTGGGCCCGGGGTTGGTCAGCAGCCGAGAAGTATGCGAAGAGGGAGGGGCATCTGCGGGTGCCGTTCGATCACCGCGAAGCCACCCGGGCCGGGTTGGACCTGCAGCAGGCGTACCCGCTGGGGCACTGGGTGAGTGAGCAGCGCAAGGCCTACAGCGCGGGCCTCATGGAAGGCAAGCGGTTCGAGCGGCTGGAGTCGCTGGGGATGGTGTGGGATCCGCTGGACGCCGCCTGGGAGGAGAACCTCGCCGCCGCCCGGGAGTACTTCGAGCACCACGGCACCCTCGCCGCGCCCCGCACCGCCACCGCGCTGGACAAACCGGTCGGGCAGTGGCTGTCCAACCAGCGCCGCCCCGGCGCCCTCACCGGCCGCCCCGACCGGCAGGAGGCCCTGGCCGAGATCGACCCGGACTGGAACCCCGCCTGGCCCCTGGACTGGCAACGCCACTACGCCGCCGTCGCCGACTGCCTCGACGGCGGAGCACAGCTCGGCGACCTGCTGCCCGGGGTGACGATCCACGGCCTCGACATCGGCCGGTGGCTGGAGCGACAGCGCCAGCACCACCTCTGGCACGGGCTGACGGACGCACAGCGCGAACGCCTGACCCAGCTCGGCGTCGAACCGCCAGCCGCCCCGGCCGAGGAGACCGCGCCGAGGACGAAGGCCGGCGCCGGGAAGCCCAGCGCCTTCGACCGCGGCCTGGCCGCGCTCACCCAGTACAAGGCCCGCACCGGAACGGTGACCGTCCCCCGCCAGCACATCGAGACCATCCCCGACGGCGACGGCGGCTTCGTGGCGGTCAAGCTCGGGGTGTTCTTGTCGAACGCCAAGAGCCGCCGCGCGAAGCTGACCGGCGAGCAACTCGACCGGCTCGCCGCGCTCGGGCTCGACTGGCGCTGACAGCCCGGCA
The DNA here is from genome assembly GCF_042732075.1 of Kitasatospora sp. NPDC059812. Classification (NCBI taxonomy): domain Bacteria; kingdom Bacillati; phylum Actinomycetota; class Actinomycetes; order Kitasatosporales; family Streptomycetaceae; genus Kitasatospora; species Kitasatospora sp. NPDC059812. The sequence goes on along the minus strand of NZ_JBHWIO010000055.1, from coordinate 55,972 downwards.
GGCCCAGGGCCCGCCGAGACGCGCTCCAGGCCGTCCCTGGCCGCCTGCGCCCGCCATGTCCGAAGAACAAGGCGGCTGGGTCCGGCGGAGGCGGCCAGGCGGCCATCCGCGACCGCCTCGCGCAGCTCACGCCAGCCAGCCAAAATCGGGTGAGCCCCGGCGTTCCAGGCGCCTACGGTGGTCGGCATGAGCGAACCAGGAACCCCGGAGCGGCAGCAGTCGCGGCCCACGCACGACGAGCTGGCCGAGGCGACCAGCCGGCTGCGAGCCGAGATCGACTCGGCGTTCGCCAGCGATCGCTGGGCGCTCCTGGATACGCGGACTGAGCAGGTGACGTGGCGCTTGTATGACGGCGCGGCTCTGCGCTACTGCACGGCGCTCCTGCGGGAACTAGAGGCGGCTATCGTCGGCGAACTCGAGTACGCGGTCCGCTCGCTGGCCCGCAGCCTGATCGAGGCGGCAGTGTTTTCTCTCTACATCCACTTCGGCGGGCACGAGGCCGTCGTCACGGTGGGCCAGGCGGCCCGACACAGTGCCGAAGGCGTCCAGAACGCGCGCGACAGGATCAACACGGAGCTCTCCGTCCGCAAGAAGAAGGCACGGGGCCGCCTCAAACGGGTCCAGGCGCGCAATGCTGACATTGCGCGCCGCAACACCAGCCGCCCTGATCTGCCGCCCACGGAGCTGATCCAGACGCCTCACGTCCCTCAGCTCGAACCCAGCCGCATGGACTTGACCGCACTGATCTGCGGGTTCGGATCGATCCAGGCCCAGGCGCTTCCCATCGCCGACATGGTCGAGAAGCTGTCCGAGTGGGCGCCGACGCGCGGGATCGGACAAGAGGATTTGCGTCCGGTCTACCTGAGCTACCGGCAACTGTCGATGGTCACCCATGCCTCAATGCACGTGCTGGACGAGCTCTTCAGGCCGGGCCACTACGTCCGGATCTCCGCCCGGCCGGCGCCCAACGAGCTGGGCCTGATGCTGTGGGACGTCGGCCTGTACTACACGTCCTTCATCGCCGAGCATGTTCTGGGATCCGCCGGATGTGCTACGCCCGAGAGCACTCGCATCCGGATCTGGACCCAACCGAAGCCCAACGGGCAAGCCCCCTGGCAGGAGGACGACTGATCTGTCCGCCGGCCCCGCGCCCGGCCCCGCCCCCACCGCGGCGGCCGGCACCAGCCCGGCGCGAGAGAAGCAGGGGCCTGCCGCGGGCGCAGCGAACCCTCAGCGCCACCGCCCCACCCAACCAGTCGGCCGCTACTCACAGAGCCGGGGGCTGAAATCGAACGAGGGCGCTTCAATTGGAGTGCCCTCGTTCGATTTCAGCCGGTCGGGGCAAGACAGTTGAAAGCCCCATCGGAGCACTTCCCGGTGTGGCCAGTGCGCTGGAGAGCTGTGTGGGTGTGGATAGGTGACCGCCGGACCGTCGGCGCCTGAGCGACAAAGGCGGTGGCTGCGGCGGCGCGGGCGGCTATGCGGGGCTGCCTGTGGGAAGAGGTGAAAAGCCGTCATGTGCCGGGCCGGTCCGGGAGGCTGGAGGGATGGCTCTCGCGATCTTCCGCATGTCTCCTCTCGCCGGGGAGACGACCTTCTCCTTCCTGTGCCGGATCGCTGCCCTCTACGGTCTGGACGACGCCGCTGTGCTGACGCACTGGCAGTGGCGCGGCCATCGCCTGCGGCACGAGAGCGGTGCGCTGCGGGCGGATGCCGAGGTGCTGCTGGATGCGGCGGGGCGGCGGGTGCTGGCCGGGTTGTGCGGGGTCGGTGAGGAGGTGCTGGGGCGGGCGTTGCCGGCATGGGGGCTGGAGGACGAGAAGCTGGCCTCGCGGGCGGGGACGGTCCTGGGGCGGTGTGGCGGGTGGGCGGTGCGGTGGTGGGGCCGGTGGCGTTCGGGTGCCGCTCGTGCGCGGCGCGGCGGACCGGCGCTGCGGTGCGGGTGGTGCGGTATGCGCAGCGGTGGGAGCGGGTGTGTGTGCGGCACGGGCGGTGGCTGCTGGACGTTGACGCCGATCTCGGCCCGGGTGTGGAGTTCCTCGACCTGCGGGGCCTGCCCGAGGTTGCTGCGGCGCAGCGGCGGTGGGAGGCGGTAGCCCGGCAGGCGGTGCGGGCGGGGGTGGGGCCTGGGGAGGTGTTCTCGGTGGCATATGCGGTGGTGTGCCAGTGGTGGGACCAGGCGCTGGGGTGGGAGCAGGAGCGGATCTGGCCGGCCCGGCTGCACGCCCTGGCTGGCGGGGACGCGAGCGGGGATTTCTGGCGGTGGCGGGCGGTGGCCCGGGACGCGGCGGTCTTCCCGGAGGTGGTGGAGGTCGCGCGGGCCTTGCTGGATCCGGTGATGGCCGAGTTGGTCTGGCAGGACAGCGGCGCCGAGCGGATCCGCCTCTTCCCACCCGACGGGGCGTTCGCCCGGGAGCTCGGGCGCAGGATTGGGCGGCGCTGGCTCGGTGAGGTCGGCGCGGTCCCCGACAGCAGCGCACTCACTGCCTGGTGGGGAGCGCTCGTACGCCGTCGCCGCGGCGCTGGTCACAGTGGCGAGCGGACCCTGGACCCGTGGTGGGTCAGGCGTGAGGACCAGCCGGTCTGTCTGGCGGCGCAGTTGCGGAAGCTGGCCCAACGGGCCGATGGCACCATCAGCTGGCGTTCCGAGGTGCCCCGGGAGGAGCGTGCCTGGATCAACGAGAAGATCCGCGAGGCCACTGATCTGTCGGCTGGGCTGGACGTGCATGACACTGCGGCCTTGGCTGTGGGTGCCCGGCAGTTGATCGGCGGTCTGGGCCGGAGCATCGCCGCCCTTGATGAGGCCGTTATCGCCGTCGCGAGCGCGGCGCAGACCGCAGGCATCCCCCTCGACGAACTCAGCACCTGGACCTACATCCCCGCAGAGGACCTCCGACAGGACATCGACGACCACCGCGACGACCTCGAGGAGCAATACGGGTGACGAGGCGGGAGAGGCCAGTCCTCGACGGGGAGTCACCGGTGCACGCTCCTGGACCGGGGCCCGGTGTGTTCCGGGTCGCTCCCCTGCAGGGCCTGTCCAGCCAGTTGACCGTGCAGGCCCTTCGCGCCCGATTTGGCGAACTTCCCGGCGAGCGGTCATCGAAGTCCTTAGCGCATGGTCAGGGGCGTTGTCAGTGATATGGGGGTTCCAGGCCATGAGGCTGTGGCCTGTGGGACATCTGGAGGATGGATGCGGCAGGCGAGGACGCGACGGTGCTCGCGGGCAGACGGGATCCGGTCAGCGGCGGCAGCCGGGTCGAGGCGCGGATCGTCGGCGCGGGTACCGAGCTCGAACGCATGCCGTGGACCCGGGCGGCGCACGGGGTCGCGTTGGAGGAGTTGGCGTCGGTGCGGGCCTTCCCCGTGCAGCGAGGGCGTCGGATTGCTCCGGGGTGGTGGTGGTCGGCGTCGACCGGGCGCCTGGTGCACTACGGCTTCGGCGCGATGCGCACCGAGATCATGCTGCTGGACCACGATCCACAGGTGGTCGCGCTGGCCTGCAGTCCGGTGGAGCTGGCGTGGCTGGGAGAGGATGACGCCGTTGCCGTGCATGCCCCGCACCTGATGGCACGGCTGCGGGACGGCAGCGGCCTGCTGGTCGACTGTGCGGGTAGTGAGGGTGTCCCCGCCCAACTGGCCGGTCATGCCGATGCGATGGCTGCCATGGCCCGAGCCGTTGGCTGGGACTACCGCATCGCGCGGCCACCTGACCCGGTGCTCGCGGCCAACGTGCGGTGGCTGTCGGGCTATCGGCATCCGCGCCACGGCGCCAGCACCCCGATGGAACGGGTCGCTGGCCTCTTCGCCCAGCCGCTGCCGCTCATCGAGGGTGTACGGCGGCTCGGGGAGCCCATGGTGGCATGGCCGGTGGTCTTCCACGCGCTGTGGAGTGGGGTGCTCAGCGCTCCCCTGGACCGGCCGCTGCACGAGCGGACCGTGGCCGCCACGACGGCAGCCGGGGCCGCAGGGTGAGCGGCACCGCGCTCGCCGTGGGGGACCAGGTGCGGTGGGACGGCCGCGCCTGGACGCTCGCCGCGCTCGAAGGCGCCCGCGCATGCCTGCTCGGAGAGGCGGGTGCCATCGCTACGGTGCTGCTGTCCCACCTGCTGGCCGATCCCGGTTTCGAGGTCATCGGCGGGCCGCCCCAGGTCAAGATGGCGGCGGTGGGGCTACTGGACACGCTTCCCGACCACGTGCGTGCGCGGGCCCTGGCATGGGAGCGGCACGTGCGGGAAGTCGAGTCGGGCGCAGCTGTCCCCGGCGGGGTGCCGCGGGCGGTGTACGACCCGGCGGTGACCACGTTGGCGCAGCGCGAGGTGGCGAAGGCGGCGGAGCTGACGGCGGCGGGGGCGGCGACGAGTGTGACGACGGTGCGCCGGATGCGGGCGCGGTACCGGGAGCGGGGGGTGTGGGGGCTGGTGGACCGGCGCACCACGCGCCCGGCGTCTGCGGTGGGGCGGGCCGATCAGCGGGTCGTGGAGGGTGTGGTGGCGGTGCTGGGGCGGCAGCGGGGTCGATCGACGGGGACGCTGACGCGGTTGCGCGACCTGGTCCGGTGGCACCTGGAGGAGGTGCACGGTCCCGGGGTGGTGGCGGTGCCGCCGGCATCGACGTTCAACCGGCTGGTGCACGCGCTGGCCGAGGGCCAGGGGTTGCTGGGCAGTGCGGCGCAGCGGCGTTCGCACGGCTCGCGGCCGGCGGCGCCGTTCAGGCCGACGGTCGCGCTGCGGCCCGGTGAGCTGGTGATGATGGACAGCACCCCTTTGGATGTCCTGGCGGTGCTGGCGGACGGGGTGACGGGTCGTCCGGAGTTGACGATCGCTCTCGATGTGGCGACGCGGTCGGTGTGTGCGGCGGTGCTGCGGCCGCCGGGTACCAGTGCGGTGGACGCGGCGGTCCTGCTGGCGGAGATGGTCGCGCCGACGCGGATGCGTCCGGGCTGGGACGCCGCCTTGGCGCTGCAGCGCTCGGTGGTCCCCTACGAGCGGCTGCTGGGTCTGGACGAGCGGCTCATCGGGGCGGCGGCGCGGCCGGTGATCGTGCCGGAGACGGTGGTCGTGGACCAGGGCAAGGTGTTCGTGTCCTCCTCGTTCCTGGGCGCGTGCGAGAGTCTGGGGGTCTCGCTGCAGCCGGTCCCGCCTGCGAACGGACCGGCGAAGGGTGCGGTGGAGCGGACGTTCAGGTCGATCAACCACGGGTTCTGCCAGTATGTCGCCGGCTACACCGGGTCCAGTGCCGCCGAGCGCGGGCGTCGGGTGCAGGACGAGGCCCGGTGGGCGCTGCCGCAGTTGCAGGAGCTCTTCGACGAGTGGCTGGTGTGCGGGTGGCACGCCCGCAAGCACGCCGCGTTGCGGCATCCGATGCTGGCGCATCTGTCGCTGTCGCCTATCGAGATGTGGGGTGCTCTGGTGGGTATCGCGGGCTACGTGCCTGTGCCCCTGGTGTGGGAGGACTACATCGAACTGCTGCCGGTGCGCTGGCAGCCCGTCAGCGACTACGGCATCCGTTTCGACTACCGCACCTACGACAGTGCCGTCCTGAACGGGTACCGGCGCAGCCGCACCTCTGCGGGAGCGTCCGAGCGGCTGGAGGTGCACCACAATCCCTACGACCCGGCCCGGATCTGGGTCAGGCTGCCGCACGGATTCAAGGAAGTGCCCTGGATCCACGCCACCCAGGTGAGCATGCCGTTCACCGACTCCACCTGGCGCCACATCGTCAGCACGGTGGCGCGCACCGGTGACCGTGATGCCCACGAAGTGGCTCTGGCCCGGGCCTTGGACATGCTGTTGCGGCGCGCCGGGGCAGGGGCAGGCACCCGCCGCGAACGTACCGTCGCGGCCCGCGCCGCAGCCGCGTCCTCCCTCGCCCTGGACGCTCTGGTGCCGGTGCCCGCCGACATCGCTACGACTGACGGCGCCCCGGCGCAGCGCAGCGGCGAAGGCCCCGTTCTCGAGGACGTGCTGGGGTTCTGGGGCCCCGAGGACCTGGCCGATTCCGGATTCGATGAAGGGGAGAACGACGATGGCGAGGAGGGCTGCGGTCCTGATCCGGGGCCGCCGCGCCCCTCTCATGTGCTGGACCCGCGTCAGGAGGCCCAGCGGTGGCTGCATTGAATCCCGTCCCCAGCCGGGGCGAGGACGAAGTGTTCGACCCCGTCAGCACGTGGGTGGGCTGGCAGCGCTACGTCGACAACGCCCCCGGTGACCGGTCGGCGGATGACAGCGGCTGGAGCCGGGAGCAGCGCTTGGACTACCACTCCGAGTTCGTCGTGGTGGGCACTGCGGCGATGAAGCGGGTGTCGCTGGAACTGCAGAAGATGCTGCTCGTCAACCGGAGCCACCGGGGCACCGCACGGCGCGGGCTGATCGTCTCCGGGCCGCCCAGTACCGGCAAGACCACCATGCTGATGGAGCTGGGACGGATCTTCGAGCTCAGCGACCGGCGCAGGCACCCGGGGGTCAAGGACCGGCTGCCGGTGGCATTCGTCTGCGTTCCGCCCGCCTCGACTCCCAAGATGCTGGTCAGCGAGTTCGCCCGGTTCCTGGGCGTGCCCGTGCTGCGCCGGATGAACCAGGCCCAGATCACCGACTCGGTCTGCGCGACCCTGGGCGAGCTGCGGACCCAACTGGTCCTGGTCGACGACATCCACCTGCTGGACACCCGCACCCGCTCCGGCGCCGAGACCTCCGACCAGATCAAGCACCTGGGCGAACGAATCGCCGCGACGTTCATCTATGCCGGCGTCGATGTCGACGCCTCCCCTCTGCTGGTGGGCCCCCGCGGGCAGCAGCTCGCCGGGCGTTTCAAACTCCTGCGCAACGACCCGCTGCCGTATGGCACCGAGGCGCAGCGGCAGATGTGGCTCGAGCTGGTCACCGACCTGGAGAGCGCACTGCGGCTGCGCCACCACCGCCCCGGCACCCTGGCCCGTCTCGCCCCCTACCTGCACCGGCGCACCGGCGGAGTGATCGGCAGCCTGTCCCACCTCATCCGAGAGGCAGCCATCACCACCATCACGGACAACGGCGAGCGCATCACCAAAAAACTCCTGGACGGCATCGAGCTCGACATCCGCGCCCAGCAGCAACTCCTCGCCACTGCCCCGACCCGGCGCAGTTCCACGGGGCGGGCTGGGAGAAACCGATAGTCGCCCAGGCGCGGAGTGCTGGAAGGGGCACCCGAGCCGGACGCCCTGCGCCGCGCGCCTACCTCGCGCAGACCCTTACGAGAGTGGAGCAGTACTGCTGTGACCATGGAGTTGAGGCGCGCGCCGTCCTCGCTGCTGTTTCCGACGGCGCCGTGTGCCGTCGGGGTACGGCCCCTGGGCCGGGAGACGACCCTGTCGTTCCTGCAGCGGCTGGCCGCCCGCCTGCGCACTACGGCCCCGGACCTGCTCGCGGAGTTCTTCGCCTTCGGCAACCGCCGCCCCATGTCGTCCTTCCCGCGACGCGGCGAGGTGTACTTCAACACCGAGGCCCGTACCCGCCTCGCCGCCCTGGCACAGGTCCCGCCCGCACACCTGGAACGGGCCCTGCCCGCCTGGGCGCAGCTCGAACCGGTCGGGCGCCACGACGACGGGCCGGCTGTCACCTTCTACAACGCCACGTCCATCGCGCCGACCGCAGCCGCCTGCCCGCGCTGCACCGCCGCCCGCACCGGCCGCGCCGAACCCGCGAGCCTGTACACCGCAGACCACCAGCACGTGTGCCGCCGCCATGCGGTCTGGCTGACGGACCCTCACGATGCGGTCCAGGGCGGGGGCGAGCTCAGCCTGGCGGGGCTGCCCGAGGTCGTCGCCGCCAACAGCCGCCATGCCACCTGGCTGCGCCGCCGTTCCAGCATCGCCGACGCCTTCCCGCTCGCCCAGGCCGTCACCGCGACATGGTGGGACGCCGCCTGGCCGCAGGAGAAGCACTGGCCCCAGCTGCGCGACGACCTAGCCCGCGCCAACCCCCACGCGGACATCCCCGAGCACACCGCCCGCACCATCGCCACCTACCCCGACAGCGTCGTCCTGGCCAGCCTGCTGGCTGGCGGCTTCTGGCAGCAGCAGGTACGGACCCAGAAGCACAAGCCCCACACCCCGGCCGACACCCCCGCCCTCACCCGCGAGCTGGCCGCCCGCCTGCGACGGCCCTGGCTGGCCCAGGCCCTGGCCGACCAGTCCTGCGGTCCGCTGACCACCTGGCTGCACAACTGCTGGCGCCCACAGCCCATCCAGGAGGGAAAACCCGGAAGCCTGTGGTGGATCTCCCCCGCCTACCGCACCCTCTCCTCCGCCCGCAGCACCGCCCCGGACACCGCGGCAGCCCCCGTGGCCGACGGCACGGGGCCGGCCACGGAAGACGACGCCACCGTGCGGGGCTTCGCCCGCGGCTACGCACTGGCCGATGCCTTCGCCCAGGAGCACGGACACCTGTCCATCCCCTACCGGCACCGGCGCGACGGCTTCCAACTGGGCCTGTGGCTGTCCAACCAGCGCGCCTGCGGTCCCCGGCTGCCACCCGAGCGCGACCGCGCGCTTGCCGCCCTGGACCCGTGGTGGAACCCCCCGTGGAGCACCCGGTGGCAACGCCTCTACCAGCGCGCACACCAGCAGGTGCAGACCGGTATCCTGGTCGATCCCGGGCAGGGCTTCGACGCCTTCAGCGAGAACATGGGCAGCTGGCTGTTCGACCAGTGCCTGAAGTACCAGGACCTGCACCCCCAGCAACGCGCCCTGCTGGGCCGGATCGGCATCACCGCGCACAGCGCCGAAGCAGTCCGCCGGCGCCGGCGCAGCATCGAGGACTCACGCACCGAAGGACTCGCGGCCGCCCGCGCCTACGCGGCGCGCACCGGCCACCTGTGCGCGTACTCCGAGGACACCCACAACGGCTTCCCCATCGGCCAATGGCTCTCCAACCAGCGCAGCCGCACCCGAGCCGGTCCCCAGGCCGCTGGTATCGCCGACCAGCTCGCCGCCCTGGACCCCTGGTGGGCCGCGCCGTGGCCCACCAGCTGGCAGCGCACCTGCTACACGGTGGGCACCCTGGTGTGCGCCGGCCATGCACTCGACCCCGCCGACGCGTTCACCGGCTTCGACGACGAGGTGGGCCAGTGGCTGTTCACCCAGTGCGCCACCTACCAGGACCTCGCGCCCGGCCAGCAACAGCAACTCGCCGCCTTGGGACTGACCGCCCAAGTCGCGGCCACCGCCCGGCCCAACCCCACCACCAGCGCACCGAGCCTTCAGACCGGGCTGTACTACGCCCGCGCCTACGCCCACCAGTACGGCGACCTCGACGTTGCGCCCCATGCCCGTCGCGACGGCTTCCCGCTGGGGGCCTGGCTCGCACGCCAGCGCCACTACGCCAACACCCGCGCAGCGACCTCCACCACGCCCTGGCCCGGCGCAGCGCTCCTGGCAGCCCTGGACCCCTGGTGGAACCCGCCCTGGGGCGCCGACTGGAACAAGAGCTACCGCGCCACACAGGTCCAGGCCGCAAGCGGCCTGGACCTCGAGCCCGAACGAGGTTTCCCCGGCACCCCCGACTGGACCGGACAGTGGCTGCACACCCAGTGCCTGGCCTACCCCAGCCTCCACCCCGAGCAGCAACGGCGACTGGCCCTGCTCGGCATCACCGCCACCCACGCCCGAGACGCCAAGCCGCGGCGCACCACTCAGCAGGAGTCCTTCGAGACCGGCCTGGCCCACGCCCGCACCCAGGCCCGGCGCCACGGCCACCTCGCCCTGCCCAACACCACCCGCATCGAGGGCTACCCGATCGGCACCTGGCTGGCCACCCAACGCGCGAGAGCCACCGCCGGCCGGCTGCCCGCCGACCGCGCCGACGCCCTAACCGCCCTCGATCTGTGCTGGAACCCGCCCTGGGGCATGCGCTGGCAGATCACCTACCACTGCGTCAAAACCCAGACCGCCGGCTGCACCCTCGACCCAGCCCAGGGCTTCCCCGGCCTGCCCGCACACGCCACCCGATGGCTGTTCACCCAGTGCGCCGCCTACCCCACCCTCACCCGCGGCCAGCAACACCTCCTCGCCGACCTCGGCATCACCGCGCAGCAAGCCGGCGCCCTACGCCCGCGGCACGGACCCCGCCCGCGAACCGGCCCCGGAGCCGAACGGCCCCGCCCCACCACCGTCCCCTGCGGCATCGACGCCGGCCTGCCCTACGCCCGCGCCTACGCCCACCAGCACGGCGGCCTGGGAGGCGCCCACTACGACGTCGAACACGACGGCTTCCCCCTAGGCTGGTGGCTATACGAACAACGCAAACGCGCGAACGCCCACCTACGCCGAACCCGCCAACCCTGGCCCCACCAAGCCGCCATGACCGCCCTCGACCCCTGGTGGAACCCACCCTGGCGAGCCAGCTGGCAACACACCTACACCCGCATCCAGGGCCGCCTCGACCCTGCCGGACTCCTCCCCCACCAACAGCGGTGGATCAACCAGCAACGCACCAACTGGCACACCCTCCACCCCCACCAGCAGAAGCTCTTGACCACCATCGGCCTCACACCCACCGACAAAGGACCATCGGCGCCTCAATCGAGGTGAGCCGCAGCCAAGAGAGAAGCGGTCTGCACTGTGTACGTATCCAGATACGCTTCGCTACGCTGACGCAGGTGGATCACGATGAGGCTGCCACCCAAAAGGACGAGGGGCCGGTGACAAGCCGGGAGCAGGACGCCGTGCGGGTGCTGCTTCTTATGGACGGTGCATGCGAGCTGGCAAACAGCGCGGACCTGGACGATTCTCGGCTGCAGAGCGCGGTGGGGGTGGTCCGTTCCCAGGTCCGGCTTCAGAAACTGGACTTCTGGCTGCGCAACCCGGACTACCTGGCTGACGAGTTGCTCAACGACTACGAGACCAGCGCCGAGGAGCCACTGCTCGATCACGCGGCCAGGATCTTGGAGTCCGAGGAGCCGGAGGTACGCCGCTACCCGATGCTGCGGCACCACTTCGGAGCCTATGAGCCGCTCGACGACGCGTTGGCGGTACTGCGCAGCGCCGGCCTGATCGCAGTTCGCCGCCGCGGCACGGTCAACCGGATCCGCCAACACGACTACTTCCTGCTCGAGCAGGGACGGGCAGTGGCGCGCGACATCGTCGGTCAGGCACCGGAATTCGCGTACTACGTCGAACGGGTCCGCCTGGTGATCGACCTGGCGGATGGGTTGGGGGGAAGCGGGTTGAAGGCACGACAGTATCTGCAGCGTGAGTACGCGCAGGCAGAACGCGGGAAGCGGATCGGTTCGGTCAGCGCGCGAGCCCGCGCGCGGCTGACCGAGTTCCGGAGCCAGGCGGCTGCGACCGGTGCGGGGGCAATGTGATGGAGACACAGGCATCGCTGGAGTCACGGATCGCGGCCCTAGCCGAGACGACCGAGGATGAGGTCCGCAATGTGTTCGCGACCTACGGTCTGCCGCTGGTCAGTACGCCGGCGCGGCCCAGGGCTCTTCGGCTGCAGCGGCTTCGGGTCGCAGGGCTGCGTACGGGAGCAGTCGCCCCGGGGAGTTTCGATTCCACCATCAGGTTCAACGATGGCGTGACCGCGCTGGTGGCCTCCAACCTCCGGGGAAAGACCAGCGTCTTGGAGCTGGTGACGTGGTGTCTGCGCGGGGCCCCGCGGGAGCTTCAGACGGGGGTGCGGCATTGGTTGAGTTTCCTGGATCTCGATGCCGTGGTGGCGGGGCAGCCACTGGGGTTCCGCCTCGATCTCGAGGACGGGGAGATCGTCTCGGCACTCGTACTAGCGGGGCCCAACGTGGACCGCCTGGCTGACACGCGCCTGCCCATCCCCAAGGACGGTATCGTCCCGCTCCTGCGTGCCTCGCGCTCGGCCAGCTTCACTGAGCAGGTCCAGGCACTGATGATGGACCGGCTGGATCTGCAACCGCTCGTCAACAGCGTCAAGGGCACCTCCACGCAGACGCACGGGTGGCCGGCCTACTACGGAGCCCTCTACCTGCCGGCTGGCGGCGACAAGGTTCTGCTCGGGGACCAGTCGATCGCCGGCTTGCCGGGACGACTGCTGCAGGTGTTCCTCGACCTGCCCGCAACAGCGGCCCTGGCCCGGGTCAAGACGGCGCAGGATCTGCGCGCCACCGAGGAGCGCTCCAAGTGGGCGGCCGCGGACACGTTCGCGCAGTCTGTGCGTGAGCAGCGCGAACACGCGCAGACCAGGCTCAGTGAGGCGCGTGCACGGCTGACTGCTCTCAGCTCTGCGGCCGGCCCCAAGGCGTCGCTGCCGGAGTTGGCCGCCCGTTCCGTCGTGTTGGCCAATGGCGTCGCCGACAAGCAGGAGCGGTGGGAGGAGTTGATGGCCGCTCACCGGCAGGCGCGTACCGCCCGGCAGCGAGATGCCAAGCTCCTCAACGATGTCAGTGAGAGCGCCGTGGCTAGGCGGCTGTTCCACGGGCTGAACCCCACCGCGTGCCCCAGGTGCGACAAGGACATCGAGGAGGAGAGACGGCAACGCGAGCGTAGCGCGCACGCGTGCGCGGTGTGCGACCGTCCGGTCGAGGCAGGCGATGACGAGACTCCCGAGGACGTCATCACCGAGGCCAAGGAGCGGCTGGCAGCCAGCGGCGAAGCGGAAAAGGCGGCCAGGGATGCGCTCGAGGAGGCGGAGGCTGCACTGGGGAAGCTCACCGAGGAGCTGACGTCCGTTCAAGGGCAGCTGCGTGCTGCCGAGTCCGCGGCTCAGCTGCCTGCGCTGGTGGCGGCCCGTGAGGACATGCTTCGTTGGGAGGGGGCACTCAGCGTTCTCCCCGAGGCGGCCCTGACCGCGGTGCGCCAGGAAAGCTCGACCGTGAAGATCCTGAAGTACGGGGCGAAGGTTCTTGAGGAAGACAGCCGCACCAGCGGCAGCACACTGTTCGCGGCGCTGAACCAGGAGATCACCGAGCTGGGCCACCGGTTCGGCATCGTGTCACTGGAGGCCGTCGAGATCGACCGTGCGGGGCGACTGAAAGTCATCAAGGACGGCACGTCCCAGGACTGGTTCAGTAAGCAGAGCGCCGGGGAGCGGCTTCGGCTCCGGATCGCGGTCGTCATCGCACTGCTGCGGGTCGGAGCCGCGCACGGCGTCTCCACCCACCCCGGGCTGGTACTAATCGACAGCCCCAAGGCCGAAGAAGTCCAGGATCTCGACGCGCTCACTTTGCTTAAGGAGCTGGCCGCAGTCGCCGAGGAGAACGCGCTGCAGATCGTCGTCACCACTGCGGACCCCGTACTGGCCCACGAGGTGCTGCCAGAGCACAGCATCGTCGAGGCCACGGACGGACGCCCGTTGTGGTAGCCGCCGGTCGAGAGGTCAGGGAAGGAAACGGGCCATGACCGCCACACTCGCAGCCCGGCTGGGCGAACTGGCCACGCAGGGAACACCTATCACGTTCACTGCCCTCGCCGTCCCCAGCGAAGTCGTCGCCACCGAGGCCGGACCGACCGCGGCCGGCCCCATGGCCCCGCTCCTCGCCGAGGCGATCGTGGACGCCTTCGAACGCGCGGACACCCCGTGGACCGACGCGGCGGCCGCGTTCCCTCAGGCGCTGGCCGGCCAGGTCAGCTTCCTGCACCTGACCACCACCTTGCAGACTCTGCTGAGCAGCCCCGCAGCCACCGGCGCGTGGGCCAAACCGTTGAACACCACGCTGCTGGCAGACCTGCCGACAGCCGTACAAACCACTCCGCTGGTGGCAGCCGCTCGTCTGGAAGGTGCCGTGCGTCTCGCCGCTTCCCAAGCCGTCTCCCCCTACCGGGTATGGGAGGCCCTGGACGAACTCCCCTTGGACGGCCCGGAGGACTTCCTCGAGCGCATGCCCCGCCTGCTGGGAGTGGCGCTGGATTGCTGGTCCGACCAGGAGCCCGTCGCAGGGACTGTCCGCGGGCTGCTGCGGCGGCTGGCGGATGACGAAGCCACCGACGCGGACGCCTGGTTCGAGCTGGGCTGCGACCACTTGCGCACCGCCTTGTCCAGCACCGACCTTGACCAGGTCGCCCTCCAGATCGCACAGGCGCGCAAGCTGTTCGCGAACACCGCCGCCACCATCGAGGCCCGCCAGGACGCCGATGCCTACACCGCGCTCTGCGACGCACTGCTCGGTTTCACGGCAGGCAGCGCCGCCCAGGTCGCCCAGGCAGCAGACGCCCTGGACCGTGCCCTGGATCAGCAAGCGGCATGGCTCCGCGGCACCCACCAGGCACCCTGGCTGCAACCACGCCGTGCCGCCGAAGCCGCATGGAGCCACCTGCTGATCCAACTGCGCTCTGCGAGCGAGTTGCTGGAGCAGCCGGTGTGGATGAATGCCTGGAGGGCCTTGGACTGCGTGCTCGACGCCTACCGGGCGTCGCGCACCGTGCGGCCTGTCGGCACGGGTGACGACCTGACCGGCCTGGCCGCCTTGATCGAACCGGCGATCGAGGACGGCTTCCTGCGGCAGCACAGCCTTCTGGCCGTGCTCCGGCATGCGGCCGACCACCCCTCGGAACACCCCTCCGTCGGCCTGGACACCGCTACCGCCGCCGCTGTCCTTGCCCGCATCGACGCACGCACAACCCGCACCCCAGGCTCCGACGGCTCACACGAAGCCGAGGAAGCGGACGAGGAGCCCCCTGGAGGGGAGCCGGCCCGGCTGCACCGCCTCGCCCCAGTCTTCACCATGACCCTGGGCCCCCAGGAGGCCGTGCGGATCGGCGCGCAGCTCGACGACCAGGCGCTGGCCGCCGTCGAAGCGCTCGCCTACACCCACGACGTCGCCCGCCTGCAGGCCACCGACCCGGTGGTGATCCCCACCCTTGACCGCATCCTGCAACAGCTCTCCGCACACCCGCACTTCACCGGCGAGGTACGGACGACCTTCACCGCGCTGGTCACCCAGACACTGTTGTTCCTCAAGAGCCGCACCGACATGACCCGCAGCAATCTGTTCGGGCCCGGTAAGAAAGTCCCCGGCAGCAAGAAGAGCGAGCCGCCGTACGACTACCGCCGGAAGCCGGAGCCCGGGCAGCGCGAGCCCTTGGAGGGCGACCTGCAGCGGGACTTCCACGGATGGCTGCAATCAGGGCCGTTGCACAACACCGTTCAGGTCGAGTCTGTCGACATCGGTATGGGCCGGGCCGACGTCCTCGTGCACTTCGGTGCCCTTCGCTACCTGACCGAGATCAAGAAGGACGACACCGACAACACGCGCGGGTACCTCGAGAACCATTACCTCAAGCAAGCCTCCGAATACACCAATACCAACGCGCCTTTCGGGCAGCTCCTCGTCCTGGACCTGACCGCGAAGACCACCGGCACCCGCCGTCTGGAGGAGTTGACCTGGATCACCACCCACCGCCCCGACGGTGCGCTTATCGATCGCGCCGTCGTCGCCGGGATCGTCTCCGGCCAACGCGTCACCCCGGCTGGCTACTCACGCTGAAACCCAGCAACGCGATAGCCGCCTCCCCGCGCCCAGTACAACTGAACGGCAACCAAACAAGCTGATCACCCAACCTAACCAGGGAATCTCTCTCCAACACCAGCTGGCCCAGACTCTCCCCTCCCACTCAGCTATCTGAACAACCCAGCTCAGAGCGCTCAACACCGACCATGATCACTGAGCGCGGACATCACCGACCCGGTCGTCACCCCCGAGCGCCTGATGAGCCCCGAGAAGCGCAGCGAGGAGATCCGCGGGCAGCGGCTCGGCGCGCTCCAGGCCGCCATGCTCCACACCATGGCGCAGCACGGGTTGCAGACGATGATCACCTTCCACCACCGGACCATCGAGGCGCAGGCGTTCGCGGAGGGCCTGCCGGCCGTGGCGGCGAAGCTGCACGCTGGTGACCCCGAGTTCTACCCGGAGCGGGTCTGGGCGGACTGGCTCAAGGGCGAGCACGCCGGCGAGCGGCGCCAGCGGGTGCTCGCCGAGTTCGGGCGCAGCGCGCGGCGGGCGGTGCTGGCGCAGTGTCGGGTGCTGGGTGAGGGCGTGGACATCAGGGCGGTGGACTCGGTGGCGCTGTTGGATCCGAAGGGGGCGCCGCACGACATCGTGCAGGCGGTCGGGCGGGCGCTGCGGCAGAAGCCCGGTCAGGGGAAGCTCGCCAGCCTGATCGTGCCCGTCTTTCTGAAGGAGGGTGAGCAGCCGCAGGACATGTTTACCTCCGGTTCGTATCGGCCTTTGGTGAATGTGTTGCAGGCTTTGCGGGCTCATGATGAGGAGGCCGTGGAATTGCTGGCGATTCCTCAGGTCGAGCAGACGAATGTGGTTGAGCCGTCCATGGATATCGGTTCGGAGCCGCAGGAGGGTGAGGAGGAAAGCCGGATGCTGCTGCGTTTCTCGGCTCCCAGGGATCCGGTGATGGTTGCGCGGTGGGTGTCGTTCAATGTGATCGACACGGAGCGGCAGGACTGGGTGCGCGGGTGGTCGGCGGCCGAGAAGTACTACAGGCGGGAGGGGCATCTGCGGGTGCCGTTCGACCACCGCGAGGCCGCGAGGGAGGGGTTGGAGTACGCGAAGGCGTACCCGTTGGGGCACTGGGTGAGTGAGCAGCGCAAGGCGTACGCGGCCGGGTTGATGGAGGGCAAGCGGGTCGAGCGCCTCGAAGCGTTGGGGATGGTGTGGGACCCACTGGACGCCGCGTGGGAGGAGAACCTCGCCGCCTGCCGGGTCTACTTCGATCACCACGGCACACTCGCCGCACCCCGCACCGCGACCGCGTTGGACAAACCGGTCGGGCAGTGGCTGTCCAACCAGCGCCGCCCCGGCGTTCTGAACGGGCGTCCCGACCGGGTGGAAGCCCTCGCCGGGATCGACCCGGACTGGAACCCGGCCTGGCCCCTGGACTGGCAACGCCACTACGCCGCCGTGACCGAGTGCGTCCAGGGCGGGGCGCAGCCGGCGGACCTGCTGCCGGGGGTGACGGTACACGGGCTGGATGTGGGGCGGTGGTTGGAACGCCAACGCCAGCACATCGTCTGGCACGGCCTGATGGACGCGCAGCAGCAGCGCCTGGCCCAGTTCGGTGTCCAGCCGCTGGCGGCCCCGGCCGGAGCCGGGGAAGGCCAGGGGAAGGGCGCAGCGGGTGGGCGCAAGACCGGCGGGAAGGTGAGCGCGTTCGACCGCGGGCTGGCCGCGCTTGCCCGGTACCGGGAGCGCACCGGGTCGGTGACCGTGCCGCGCCAGCACGTGGAGGAGATCCCGGGCGGCGACGGGGGCACGGTGGAGGTGAAGCTCGGGGTGTGGATCTCCAACACCAAGAGCCGCCGGGCGAAGCTGACCGGCGAGCAACTCGACCAGCTCGCCGCACTCGGACTCGACTGGCGCTGACCCGGCCGGGCCCGGGGTTGGGGGGGGGGTGAGGGCGGCCCCTAACCCGGTGGCGCCACACCCCCCCCGGGCCCCGCCCCCCGGGCGCGCGGGGGCCCCCCCGGCCCG
>NZ_JBHWIO010000055.1:32096-38529 GCF_042732075.1 Kitasatospora sp. NPDC059812 | reverse complement strand
CCCCGGGCCACGCGTCCCCGCCCCCAACCCCCCCCGCCCCCCCCCCACGGCAATCCACTGGCTGTCACCCGCCGGGGCCCGGTCACGGGGGGGCTGTACGGCCGACCGATCACCGGTTGCCGACTCTCCCCCCGGGGCCCCTGCCACGGGGACGCGGCGGGCAGCGCAGGCCCATCCCATCGGCACCCGAGTAACAAGATCAGAAACGCAAAGGAGATACGGCGAACGCGACACCGGACGGTACGGCTTCGCGCCGCTGCTGACACCACGGCCGAACTTCACAGGTGGGTGCGGGCGAGGTTGGCGGCACAGGCCAGTGCGTCCGGGTGCTGCGTGCCGTAGCGGGCACCCAGGTCGGCCAGGGCCTGTTGCAGGAGGGGCAGCGCCGTGCCATGGCGGCCGGTGTTGGTGTAGGCGTTGGCGAGGTTGATCACCGCCTTGAGGGTGAACGGATGCGTCGGGCCCACGCATCGGCCCAGCGCCTCCGCCGCCGCCTCGCCCCGCACGATGGCAGCCTCGGCGTCACCGCTGGTCCTCAGGTAGAGGGCGAGGTTGGCGGCGCAGGCGAGGGTGAACGGGTGGTCTGCGCCGAGCAGTCGCTCGTACGTGGCGTGGATCTGGACGGTCAGGTCTCGGGCGTGGCCGTGGTCGCTGGCGGCGCTGTGGTCCGCGGCCAGGTTGGCCGCGCAGATCAGAGCGTCCGGTGTGTCCCCGTCGTAGCGTTCCCGGTAGCGTTCGTAGGCGGTGGCGTTCTTCGTACGGGCCTCCTCTAGCCGGCCTGCCCGGCGCAGCGAGACGGCCAGCGAGGTGTCGTTGCGCAGCCTCTCCGGCAGGTCGGGGTCGAGGACTGCGGCGAGGCCGACGGCGACCTCGCTCAGCAGGGCGATCGAGGCCGGAAAGTAGCCGAGGTCGCGCAGGTCGCGGGCGAGGCAGTACTTCGTCGAGAGGGTGGCCGGGTGTCGCAGGCCCAGCACGGCCTCTCGTCGTTGCAGGGTCTCCTGGTCCAGGTCGCGGGCGGCCTGGCTGTCCCCGACCAGTCGGTAGTCGATCGCCAGGTTGTTGGCCATGGCCAGGGTGCGCGGGTTGTCGGCGCCGAAGAGTGTGGTGAGGCGGGCGTAGGTGTCGAGGTCGAGCGCGAGCGCAGGTTGGAAGCGGCCCAGGCCCCGTAGGTCGGCGGCCAGTGACCCGGCGGTCATCAGGGCGTCCGGGTGGTGTTCGCCGAGGGTGGTCCGCTGTCGTTCCAGGACGTCTTCGTCCAGCGTCAGCGCTTCGGTGTAACGCCCCAGTGAGCGACGGATGTTGGCGTGGTGGAAGCGCAGCCGCAGGTTCTGTGGGTCGTCCGGGCCGAGTTTGTCGGTCCATACCGGGATGAGGGTTTCGCTCAGGCGGTCGGCGCTGTGCAGTTCAGCGCGCTTCCACAGGTAGCGGACGCGGTCGATGAGCAGTTGCCGGGGCTGTGGGGCGTCGCATTGGTGGGTGGCGCAGGCGGTCAGGTGCGGCCAGATCTCCTCCAGCGCGGGCCAGCTGGCCGGATTGTCGATGTCGTGGTCGGCGGGGCGCGCGGCGGCCAGGATGAGGTGGACGTCGTGGGCGGCCCCGCGCTGCTCCTCTGCGGTCATTGTGCTGCGGATGACCGCCTGGACGAGCCGGTGCAGTTGGATGCCGGTGCTGTCGACCCGGGCGAGGGAGTAGCGTCCGATCTTCTTGATAGCTGCGCCGAGGTTGATCTGGGTGGCTGGTCCGTCGGCCCGCTCTCCGTAGAGCGCGTGGAGTATCTGCTCGTTGTCGTAGACGAGCCGGGTGGAGATGGGCTCGGGGGCGAAGAACGCGCACAGCTGCAGCAGGCGGGCGGCCGCGGGGGCCTCGGCGCGCAGCCGGGTGATCGAGACGTTCCAGGCGGCGGCCACCGTGGCGGGGTAGTCCACTGGTCGGCCCATTGAGAGTACCTGGGCGGCCGCTCTGCGTAGTTGGGCCAGGTAGGAGTCGACGGGCATGCCGGTGGCGTCCAGCCAGGCGGCAGCCACCTCGATCGCCAGGGGGAGGTCGCCGAGTTCGTGGGCCACCGCGTCGGCGTTCGGTTCGGTCAGGCCTGCGACGCGGCGGCGCAGGTGCTCGATGCTCTCGCGGCGGGTGAAGACGTCCACGGCGAGGGCCTCGGCCACCCGGTTCCACTCCGGGTTGCGGGAGGTGACCAGGATGTGGCCCGAGCCTCCCGGTAGGAACGGGAGGATCTCGGCGGGGTCGTCGGCGTTGTCGAAGATCAGCAGCCAGCGGGCGGCCGGGGTGCCCCGCCGCAGGGCGGTCAGGGCGGAGTTGGCGGCCTCGGCGACCGAGTCGCCGACCGGCAGGCCGAGTTCGCGTGCCAGGTCGGCGAGCGTGGGGCCGATCAGCTCGGGCTGTTCGGCGTCGATCCACCAGACCAGGTCGTACTCGGCTGCGAACCGGTGCGCGTACTCCAACGCGATCTGTGTCTTGCCGATCCCGCCGAGGCCGTAGAGGGTCTGGGAGCTGGGCAGGACGGCCGCCATTGCGCCGCCGAGCTGCCGGTGTAGGTGTTCCAGGACCGTGCTGCGGCCGGTGAACGACAGGTGGCGGGGCGGGGCCTTGAAGTGGGCCGGGCCTGTACCGGGGTAACGCAGGCCGGTGAGGTCGGGTGGTCGCGGTGCGCCGCCGAGTGCGGCGAACAGGGCGGCGGCGGCCTGTTCGGGGCGGTGGCCGGTCAGCTCGACGGTCGGGCCCGAGGGGTGGGAGGCCGGCGGCGACGCGGCGTCGATACGTGCCGTCACCAGGGCATGCTCGACGGGGTCGGCACAGCATGGCGAGCGTAGGTAGGCGGTGGACAGCAGCACGATCGTGCGGTCGGCGTCGGCTTCCTCGCAAAGTGGGCCGAGTCCTGCCGCGGTCAGGACGGCCTCGATCCACCGGGCCCAGACCTCGTCCTCCGGGGCGTGACGTAGGGCGATGCCGGTGGCCGGGGCCGGTGGGGCGCACAGCGGGCAGGGCGCGTACCGGCGCAGCTGTACGGATCCGCGGTGCAGGCCGTACGGGTGTGGTGGCGGGCCGGAGCCGGCCTCGATCAGTTGGTCGGCGGCGGCGCACAGCTCGCCCGGTCGGCCGCCTGCCGCGTCGGCGGCTGCGGTCAGTTCGGACTCCGGGGCGCCGAGGTCGTGGACGGCGAGGCGGTCGGCCAGGTAGCCGACGGACTCCCGCGTGGTGAAGTGGCGCACGGGGAGCGTCGCGCGCCGTCGGGTGCGCAGTTGCCGGTCCGTGCTGCGGGTGGTCACCACGAGTTCGCTGCTGGGGGCCGGGTCCGGCCACAGGTCATGGATGTCTCTGCGGTCGGCCAACGCGTCGAGGATCAGCAGCCACCGGCGGTTCGTGGTGTGCAGCCACGCGAGGAAGGCTGTTGCGGCGTCGGGTCCTTGGGCCAGCCCGAGGTGAGCGGCCGCCCGGGCGTAGCTGTCCCGTACGGCGGTCCGGCTCGATGCGTCGGTCCACAGGAGCAGGTCCACGCTGCCTTCCCGCAGGGCGGACTGGGCGCGGTGGGCGGCGGCCTGGGTCTTGCCGGTGCCTTGCGGTCCGCTCAGTACCGTGGCGGTGCCCGTGTGTAGGGCGCGGTCGACGCAGGGGCGGTGGTGGTAGCAGTCCGCGACCGTGGGGACGGTGCCGATCTGCATCGGCCAGGTGAGGGCCGGTGGGGTGGTGGGACTGTGGACGTGGATGTCGCCGCGGACGCTGCCGGCCACCACGCCGCCGGAGTTGACGAGGTCGTGCTGGCTGCGCACGCCGGTTCGCGGACCGGCGGGGCCGTGCTCGGCTCCGGGGACGGTCAGCGCGGGTCCGTTCCCGGCGGGGTAGGGCGGTCGGGTGCGCCGATCGTGACCGAGCCGCTGAAGTCCCGGCCGATCGCGCCGCCCTGGTTGTCGATGTCCCGGCCGGCGGTGACTCCACTGTTGTCGGCGTGGACCTGGGCAGCGGGGTCGGCGGGGGCGGGGAGCAGCAGGGCGCGCAGTTGCTCGGCGGCCTGGTCCTGTTCGGCCGGTTCCAGTCCTTCCAGGAAGTCGGCCAGCCGGGTCTGCCAGGTGTGTTCCTGTCGCTGTGCAAGGGCTGCCCGTTCCTGCGGGGCTGCGGCTTCCAGTTCCTGCCTGGTCCGGTCGAGGCGTGCCTGGACGAGGCGTTCGTCCTCGGTCCGCCCGCGGCCTAGCAGGCGGGCGACCCGTTCCCGGATGGCCGTCCACACGTCCGTTCCGGCGGCCTGGACGATCCCGGTGCCCCCGGCCGCAGCCAGTGCGCTCAACATCTCCGACAGCATTCCCGGCTACCCCCTATCCCTCGGTGGTGCTCCGTGCAGAACTGACCGACATTCAACTCCAATGGCTCCATCGAAAGAAGACCACCGTCCCGCCGCCGTCGAGGCGCTGGAGGCGTGGCTCGCCGCCCGGGAGCGCGCCCAGTCACGCTGAGTGCCCGGCCGGGGTGGCCGTCGCGCTGTCGCGTCCGGCGCACACCCCGGCCCCGCCCCTGTACACAGCCCCCACCAGGCGCGACAGCGCGACAGCTGTACAGACACACAGCGTCACCTTGATGGCGGCCCAGAGCGGCCATCAAGGTCTCCAGCAGAGACCTTGATGGTGGCCGACGGCCAGGAGTGAACGCCTGCGCCGAACCCGGTGAAAACCACACGCCGAACACGAGCGGGCCGCGCGAGGTGCGCCTGCCTGCGACCTGGCTACCGGCTGCCGGGCACCGGACGAAGCGCGTCGCGCAGCAACTGGATCACGTCCTCAGTGAGGACGGTGCGGCGTTCCTCCGCCAGGGTGAGCAGTTCGGCGGCCTGTGCGGGGTCGGCGTCGAGGGTCGGGACCGGGCGGGTGAGCCAGGGGCGCGGGGTGAGTTCGCGGATCCGTGTGGTGGCGTCGGTCCTGCCCTGGGCGGCGAGCCGGGGGTGGGTATCACCGCTCGCGAGGACGGCGGCGCGCAGTGCGGTGAGGCGGTCGCGCCGGCTCAACAGCCGGTAGCCCGCGCGCCGCACGGCCGGCCGCTGCGGGTCGGTGAGCATGTCCCACAGCAGGTCGGCGGGCAGCCGGGTGGCGCTGGGGACGAGGGCTGCGGCGGCCTCCTTGACCACCGCGGCGGAGTCGTCTTGCAGCAGCGCCGTGCCCCGGGGCACGGGCACCACGTCGAGGCTCCGCAGAGCCCGCAGGGCGTGGACGCGGACCTGGGGCGCCGGGTTGTCCAGGAGCGCGTCGAGCAGGGGGACGTCGGCCCGGCCACCGGTCTCGGCGAGCCCCGCGACCGCCCCGACCTGCGGGTCGTCGGCCCGGACGGCCGCCTGGTAGTGCGTCAGCGGGTCCGTGCCGGTGCGGCGCGCCGCCTCCCGTGCCAAGGCCCGGACCTGCGCGGACGGGTCGTCGAGGTACGCCACCACGCTCTGCGGGGAGCCGGTGCGCATCAGCCCCGTGAGGGCGGTGACGCGCACCTCGGCATGACGGCTGCGGGCCAGCCGGCGCAGCAGCTCGGCCTGGTCGGTCCACACCGCCTGACGGCCGGCGGCCTCCGCGGCCCGGGCCCTGACCCGGCGGTCGGAGTCGCGCTCGGCGAGGGCCGCGAGGTCGCGGAGCCCGAGGCGGTGGGCGACGGCGTCCAGGGCGAAGCGGCGCACCGGCGCCTCGGGGGCCGCGAGGAGCGTTCCGGTCAGGGCCGTGGTCGACCCGGTCAGCAACGGCACGAGCAACTGGCCGTGGGCGAATGCGCCGCGTTGGCGCCGGTTGATCAGCAGGGCCGTGCGCACGGTCGCCGGGGTGGCCAGCAGCGGGTCGCCATGGAGCAGCACGGCCAGGCCCGCGCTCGCCGCGTCCCGAACCTGGCGGACCCAGTCGCTGGTGCGCAGCACGAGGAACGGCATCGTCCCGGGGTGCGGCTGGTCCAGCATCCGGCGCACCGCGCGCTCGCGGATGCGGCCGTCGGCGTGCGAGCCGGCGAGAGCGAGCGCGACCGGGTCGGCTTCGACGGGCCGCGGGGTGGGACACGTCGGGTGCCACCACTCCCGCCGTATGAAAGCGTCCAGGCGCAGCAGCAGTACCGGACGCTCCGTCAGCGTGCGCAGCGCCTCGAACGAGTCTTCAGCGCTTCCGGTCGAGCCGACCTCCAGCAGCGCGGCGGTCAACTCCTCCAGCGCACTTCCGTCCGCGGCCCGCTCACCAGCGACCAGCAGCCGGACACGCTCCAGGGCGTCCGCGCCAGGGGAAGGCGGTGAGAGGGGCTGCTGACGACGGAGGAAGAAGTTCACCGCGCCATCCTGCCGGAGCCGATGCGCAGCGCCGCGCCGCACTCCGGGCAGGCCGGCACCCCGGCCGCACCCTTGTTTCCTCGCGTGTCGAAATCCTCGTTCATGATCGGCATCGTAGGGCGGGTGGGGGACATGTCCCCCACC
>NZ_JBHWIO010000055.1:27515-32086 GCF_042732075.1 Kitasatospora sp. NPDC059812 | reverse complement strand
GCCACGAACCCCTAACCCGCGCGGAGGACGGACGGAACGAGCCCGGCGACGGCACCGGCGCTCCCTCCCGCGGCTGCCAGCGGTCCCGGTCGGCAAGGGGGCCGCCGGGATGCGCGGCGCGGCGGCAGACCCGCGACCGGCCGCCGAGGAGAACCCGGCCACCGCCGAACTGCTCACCACCGTCCCGGGCGGCCTGGCGCCGGTCGCAGGCGGCGCGGTTGTCCGGGTTGTCGAGCGCCTCGGTGAGGTAGTGCCGGCCGGGGCGGCCGTAGCGCCACCACACCGGCCCGAGCGGCCCGTGCTCGGCCAGCAGCTCCAGCTGAACCTGGCCACCGCCCGGACGGCCCATCTACGGACGTACTCACCGGCCGCCGACCTGCGCCAACAGCCGAAACTCACCGGCCGGTGCCCGGAACTCACCAACGCCCCGGGCGAAACCCCCCAGCGCAGGTCAGCGGCCTACGCCGGGGTGAGACGGGGTTATGAGCCGTGCCGCTTCTCCTCGGCGGCCGCGACTTCGGCGGCGGCCCGCTCGCGCTCGGCATCGGTGCCGTCCTGTACGACGCGCGGAGCTCGGAATTCGGGATGCCGGCAGCGCCTGAGATGGCGGAGGCCGGCACCCCGGCTGTGAGGTCCCGGAGCGCCGGCCGCATCAGTGTGCGCTCTCCAGGCGTACGGACGTGTCGGTTGAGGTGGTTCGGCTTGTCCGCCAGCGGCCGATCCCCGTCCCGCCCGATGGGCAGGCGGACGATCCGGCCGCCCGGTCCGGAGAGCGCGGCGCGCCGATGCTCAGCCGCCGTTGCGCGAGCACATGGCGAGGACGAAGAATGCGACGATCACGATGGCGATCCAGCCGAGGCACCCCAGCCCGTCCGGGTTGCCGGGCGCGATCTGCGAGGCACCGCCCGGCTCGAGGTGCGGGTGCCGCCTGGTGTAGTGATCGAGCAGGTCCTGCTCCGTCGTGGCCTCGGTGGTCCATTCGGTCTTGAATCCGCACTCACCACAGTGTCCGCGGAACTTGGCCATCGTTTTTTCCCCTTACTCCTTGCGTCTCACGTCGCGGCGGGCGTTTTTCTGTGGTCGTCGCCGACCTTGATCCGCCGTGCGGCTTCCCTCCGGGAAGTCCACCACAGATGTGGTACCCCGTCCGTGGTGATATAGTCAAGTCGCGTCCAGGAAAGGAAAATTGACGGTGAATCATGATCGACGGGACCTGCTGCGTGATACAGCCATCGATGTGCTGGCCGAGGCGGGCGGGCGCGGGCTGACACACCGGGCCGTCGACACGGCCGCCGGGGTGCCGTCGGGCACCACCAAGAACTACTTCCCCACGCGGGACGCCCTGCTGGGCGCGGTCGCCGAACGGTGCGCCGAGCAGTACCGCATGGTCGCCGAACACATCGCGGCCTCCGGCCCAGGGCCCAGCGACCGCGAGGGCCTGGTGGCCATGCTCGCAGGCCTGCTGGAGAACGTCGCCGGACCGGGCCGCCCCAGAATGCTCGCCTACCTCGAACTCCAGACCGAGGCCACCCGCCGCACCTGGCTGTCAGCGATCCTGGACCCGATCTCCGCCGCCGACTTCACCGCCTTCGAACACGCCCAGCGCGCAGCCGGCCTGCCCGTCACCCCGCAACGATCCGCCGCCGTCACCCTCGCCCTGCACGGCGCCATCCCACACCTGCTCGGCGCCGGCCCCGACACCCCGGCCGCCGCCGGCCTCGACAACCTGGACCGCTTCGTCCGCGGCCTGCTCGCCGCGGTCTACCCGTAGCACCCCGATCAGCGCCCCCGGCACCCCGCCGACACCGAGTTCCCCGGCACGCCGGGCAGGCGCCCGCGACCACCACGACCACCGGCTGGTCCGACCCGCCCCGGCACGTCGGCCACGCGGCGCCCGGCCGAGCAGGCCGGGGCAGTGGTGGATGGCAGGCCGGCGGCGCCGGGCCACGGCGGCGACCGGCCCTCCGCCCGTGCACGGCAGCGCGACCTGCCGCCAGGCCGGATACCTCCAGCGCCGCTTCGACAGGGACCTGCCCGCCCCTGCGTGCCGAAAGCCCGCACCCTCCTGGCCGGCCTCGACGACGAGCGGGCGCAACGGGCCCTGCGAGGCGCGGGCGGCCCGGCGGTCACGGTGTCCGTCGGCGGCGGGCTCGTGGGCGTTGCGGGTGGCCGGCCACTTGTGGGCGCGGCGCATCTCCTCAACGTGTGTGACCGCGTCGGCCGGTGTCGTGCCCGGCTGAGGGCGTGGCGTCGAGCTTCGATCGGTCAACCCGAGTTCGCTGTGCGGCGGGTGCCGGTTCGCCCGCCTCGGCGCCGTTGCTCGGGAAGTCCCCATTTCTGCGGTGACGTGCGTGATCGGGCGGGTCTTGCCATGTTCGATCCATCGGTGGCGGCCTTCTGGGGAGGGTGGTGCGTTTGTGTGGGTCACGGTGTCGTCGGGGCGGTGCGGGAGGTGTGGTGTTGTGCGCGGGTGACGATGAGTGAGACGTTCTGTCCGCCGAAGCCGAATGAGTTGCTGAGTACCGCCTTCTGGGGGGCGTCTCGTCGTGCTGTGGCGACATCGAGATCGATGTCGGGTGCGATGCCGGCTGCGGTGAGGTTGCGGGTCGGCGGGATGACGCCGTGTTCCACGCTGAGGACGGCGATGAGCGCCTCTATTGCGCCGGCCGCGCCGAAGAGGTGGCCGAGTGCCGCTTTGGGGGCTGTGACGGTGGCGCGGCCGAAGACCTGTCTGATCGCGTGTGCCTCGGCGGTGTCGCCGGCCGGGGTTCCGGTGGCGTGGGCGTTGATGTGGCTGATCTGCTCGGGAGTCAAACCGGCTTGGGCGAGGGCCTTGCGCATGGCGGCGACCTGGCCGGAGCCGTCGGGGGCGGGTGCCGTGATGTGGTGGGCGTCGGCGGCGATGCCGGCTCCCGCGAGCACGGCGTGGACGTGTGCGCGTCGGCGGCCGGCATGCTCGGCGCTTTCGAGTACCAGGACGGCGGCGCCTTCGCTGAGGACGAATCCGCTGCGGTCCGCGGCGAAGGGGCGGGACGCTGAGGCGGGTTCGGCGGTGTAGCGCGACAGTGCTTGTGCCTGGGCGAAGCCGGCGACGGTGATCGGGGTGATCGCGGCCTCGGTGCCGCCCGCGATGACCACGTCCGCCTCGCCGGCACGGATGAGTCTGGCCCCCAGGGCGATCGCCTCGGCGCCGGAGGAGCATGCCGAGACAGGCGTGTAGGCCCCGGCCCGTGCGCCGTATTCGATGCTGATCAGCGCCGCTGCCGCGTTGGGCATGAGCATCGGTACCGTGCGTGGCGAGACGCGCCGTGTCCCGGCCGTCTCCAGTACGTCGTCTTCCTTCAGCAGCGTCCGTACGCCCCCGATGCCCGTGCCGATCGCTGATGCGAGCCGGTGCGGGTCCACCTGTGGGGCGCCGGCATCGGCCCAGGCTTCGGCCGCTGCGGTGAAGGCCGCCTGCTGTGAGCGGTCGAGCCGCCTGGCCTGCGCCGGCGGCAGCGACTGGGCGGGGTCGATCGCCATCGTGCCTGCGGCGGTGTCGGGAAGGCCGGCGTCCTCGTGGCCGCGCAGGGCGCCGCCGCGGATGCCCGACCGGCCGGCGAGCAGGGCTTGCCAGGTGGACTCCACGTCTGCGCCCAGTGGTGTGATCGCGCCGAGTCCGGTGACGACGACTTCGGTCCTGTGCATGCCACTCAACCTTTCTTGTATGCGATACAAGCGAACGAGCCTAGTTGTATCACATACAATTCGGGTGTGGAGAAGAAGCGAAGCGAAGCCCGACCAACACCGGCCCGGTCGCGGGTCCGCGGTCGCGCGACCAGACGCCAGCTGATCGAGGCGACTGCACGGCTCTGCAAGGAGCGGCCCGGCGCCGAGGTGAGCGTCGCGGAGATCGCGAACGCGGCAGGCGCCTTCCCCAACCAGGTCACCTACCACTTCGGCTCCAAGGACTCGCTGCTCGTGCACGCCGCCTTTCTCGGCCTGCTGCACGACGCCCGACGGATCGAGCGCATCGGCCGCCAAGCCCCCGATGCGGCGACATTTCGGCGCAACATCGCCCGCGCCGTACTGGCCATGCCCTCGCTCCCACCGGTCGCACGGGCACTCGCCGCCGGGATCTCCAAACCCGAACTCGCCCCCGTCGTCGACCGGCACCTCCAGCTGCTGTTCCGGCAGTCCGAGCGCTTCGTGAGCCAACTCATCGACCGTCGCGGCTGGAAGGTCCGCCGGCCACTCGACGTGGAGGCCAGGACGTTCTGGAGCACCGCGCTCGGCGCAGTGCTGCTCGTCCGCGCCGGGGCACACGGCACCGTCGCCGACCTCGACCTCGCCGGAGCACTGACCATCCACGACGAACCCGAACACGGCTAGGCAGCCTCGTCTGGATCAACCGGTCGTTGGTCTAGGCGTGCCGTTGAGTGATGTGCAGCGGGCGCGGATCGAGCCGTTGCTACCGGACCGGACGCCGAAGCGGGGTGGCCGGTGGGGGGGGGGGCGCGGGGGGGGGGGGGGCCCCCCCCCCCCACACCCCCACCCAAGCACCAGGAGGCACACCCCCCCCCCCGAAACAC
>NZ_JBHWIO010000055.1:23456-27505 GCF_042732075.1 Kitasatospora sp. NPDC059812 | reverse complement strand
CGTGTGGGGTGTGTTGTGGGGGGGGGGGCGGGGCGGCGGCGCGGGCGCCGCGCGGGGGGGCGGGGGGGGGGGGGGCGGCGCGCCCCCCCCCCCCCCGGGCCCCCCCCCCCCCCCACCGCCTTCAAGTTCCAGACCGGAACGCAGTGGATCCACTCGCCCGAGAAGTACCGCAACTGGCGGGGCGTGTACAACCGGCTACGGATGTGGGCCTTCGACGGCACCTGGGAGCGGATCTTCACCACGCTGATGGCCCAGGCTGATGCGGACGAGGACGTGGGCTCTCGGTTGACTCCACGATTGTGCGTGCCCACCAGCACGCGGCTGGGACCAGTAAAAAAGGGGCCCCAGCCAACGAACCGGCCGACCACGCCCTCGGCCGGTCCCGCGGCGGACCGACCATGAAGACCCACCTCGCAGCGGACAGCCACTGCCGACCCCTCGCGTTCGCCCTCACCACCGGGCAGGCCCGCGACGCACCCGCCTTCTGCGAGGTGATGGCACATCTGCGCGTGCCCCGCCGGCGTGGACGGCCCCACACAAGGCCGAACACCGTCCTTGCCGACAAGGCGTACTCTTCCCACGCAATCCGCGAACACCTGCGCAAGCGCGGCATTCGGGCAGTGATCCCTGTCCCGGCGGACCAGCGGGGCCACCGGCAACGTCACGGCAGCCGGGGCGGCAGGCCGCCGACCTTCGACCGTGATGCCTATAAACAGCGCAATGCGGTCAAGCGGTGCATCAATCACCTGAAACAGTGGCGAGGGATCGCCACCCGCTACGAGAAGACGGCAGCCATCTACCTGGCAGGACATCACATCGCGGGCATCTTCCTCTCGTCCGCCCACTGACCATCGTCTACTCGGCTTGAATCTCTGGCCGTTCGGCTACAACGAGCAGATGGCCGCTCATGCCATGAATGGACGGGTCACTGGCAGTCCTGTAAGCGACGTCGAGCAGACGCTGGTAGGCGTCGGGATCCCGGTGGGCAAGAGCAGCGGCTTCCGACTGTGCCCAAGCCAGGATACCTTGGGACACCAACAGGCGCCGCACACGGAAACCGTGTTCTTCGAAGAGCGGCGCGACATCGTCGGGGCGCGTGAGGTACCCACCGGTGAAGCGTCCGGGCCGCGGGTCGTCGTAACGGCCTTCGTCCAGGATGAGGTCGACCGTACCCGTGGTGAACGCGGCGGACCCGTGCTCCAAGACGGTGGAGATCAATCGCATGTAGCGCGGCATCATGGTCGCAATCAGCAGCCCACCTGGTCGCAGGACCCGACGAGCCTCCCGTACGGCCTGACTGCGGTCGGTGCCGGTGGTCAAGTGATAAAAGGGCCCCGGCACAGCAGGGCGTCGAATGAATCGTCCGGGAAGGCGCTCAGATCACACTCATCCGCTTCCATGACGGCCTCTACGTTCCCGGCACACCGCTGGGGAGCCTGCGCGACGCGATCCCGGGCAACGTTCAGCAGCGCCGGCGACAGATCGGTGAGTGTCACCTGGTAGCCGCGGTGCGCGAGCCACAGGGTCCACGTGCCAGGACCCCCACCATCGTCCAGGATCCGCGCGGGGGCGGGAGGCAAGTACTCCTCCAGCGCCCGCGCATGCAACTCCCACTCGACGGCACCGTCCGCGGGCCTGCTCAGCCTCCCGGCTTCACGTTTTGCTGATTGCTCGTAATAGTCCCGCACAACGGCTACCGGATCGGGTTCAGGCGCTCTCGTCACAGATCTCATAATCGAGACTCGGCAGGACGGCTGTCCCAGTTCCTGGCAAGACTTCATGCCGCGTACACATCGGTCCCTCTGATCCAAACGAGACTGCCCAGCTCAGTCGAACGGGCCTGTGACTACGGCGTGCGCGGATCCCGCGTGAAGCCGGCCTTGTCGCGGCTGGCATGTTCGTGGCCGAATGTTCGCCGTCGGCGACGAACCCCCGTCGCGGCCGGAGCAAGGCGTCGAGAACCTGCTCGCCGGCAACAGTCAGGCCTGTTTCAGAAGTGGATCAACGGCTGTCGGCCCTCCTGGCGAAGCGCAGCGGGCCAGCCAGCCCCCGTCCTGGAACCCGGCAGGAACCTCCTCCTCCCACAGATCGACCCCGCGACGCTCCAGTTCGCCTAACCGGCGACCCCGCCGCGACTCGGGAAGGCCCTGCCCGCACCAAGGGCAGAAGCCGACCGCGATGCCCGATGTGCCACCCTCATGGATGATCAACCCGCACTCCTGGAATCCGGCACTGGACCGAATCAGTGCGTCCGGGCAGCCGAAGGGGCCGCTGTGCCGGCTGCCCCGCCCGTCCACCCGGCTCGCCACCGCCTCGCAGCAGCCGGGGCGGGGCGGGGCGGGAAGCGCCCCCGGGCCGTCTTGGCCCGTCTGTGCCCACTGTGTTGGAAACGCGGCGGGGAACAGACGCCTGACGGCCTCTCCGGAGTCGCCCAGGGCCGCGCCAGGCAGGCCGGCGGGCCTCCCCGGAAGATCAGGCCAATGGACGTTTCCAATACAACGTCAGCTGAACACCCATTCCAACCCAAGCCGGAAATCTCAACGGCCGGCCACGCAAAACGCCCGACTGGAGGAGCCCAGCCGGGCGTCTGCGTAAACCGCTCACGACTTGACCAGCCGACCGACCGCGTGGGATCAGTACCAGCGCTGATTGTCGTTGTTCCAGTCAGTCCCGTTCACGTAGACGCTCCCCCAGCCTCCGTTGCCGCTGTTGTCCAGGAAGCCGCCGCTCTGGACGTTTTGGAGCTTGAACCCGGAACCGGTATTGATCTCACGCCACCGCTGGAACGGGTTCGTGCCATCGCGGCCGGAGTTGCAGTCCTCCGTGTAGGCCTGGCTTCCATATCCTGTCAGGCATCGCCCATTGGAGTCGACTTCATTCCAGGTTCCGTCACTGTTCTGGACGTCATGCCATTGGTAGCGGTAGTTCGTGACTGTTACACCGCCGCCAGCTGAGTTCGGGAGGAGGTAGAGTCCCGCTCCACCGCTGGTATGGGAGGGGTTACCGACTCCGTTCTTCCAGCTTACGTTTCCGTCCGCCGAGGCAGATCCGGCAAACCCGATCGTCAGGACAGGGACGATCGCAGCCGCTGCTAAGATTTTAAATATTCGAGCCTTGGCCATCTAGAAACCCCCCAGTGGAGACATTTTTCGCGCAGGACTTTTCCCTGCCACTCCGAGAGGCTTTACCGCATCACCAGACCAAATGGAGAAGCGCCCCATTGCGCCTTCTTTGTCTCAATTAAGTTCCAATTTTACATATGCCCATCCAAGTGGGAGACGGTTCTACCACTTCAGTACCAGTTCGCCATTTCGGCTGCTCGGAGGCCGTACATCAAATTCGGCGGCCCACATGGCTCCAGGGGTGGGCGCGGTCCCAAAAATCATCCGCCGGGATGGTTTACGTTGAGCACGGTGCCTCCGGTCAGCGATTTCTCGCGTGCTCGAGAATCTTGTGACAGAGCGGCGGCAGGCGGAGCTCGAGGAGCTGTCCCATTGGGCTGGTGACAGGTTCGCAAGGGCCAGGCCCCGACCTGAGGGGCAGGGGGCGCAGCAGGGCATCCCTGCTGCCCGGCCAGCGGGGATCGAGGTTCGGCGTCGGCAAGGGTGGTTCCGGACCTCGGCCCGGCCACGCTGGCCCGCGCCGGACTGCCGACGCGGCGGCAAGGGGGCTGTGGAAGTGGTTCCTGAGACCTGGCGTCGCTCACCGTGGCAGAAGTCCGCCGGCCCTTGGCGGCTGCCGACCGGGCAGGGGCTTCACGCCGCGTGTTGAGGCGCGCGGTCACCTGACGTCCGGGAGGCGCCAGCGCCACTCCGTCGCTGTCGTTGCCGGCGTCGCGCCGGCCTTGCGGATGTTCTCCGCACCGAATCCGGCCCTGAGGTCACGTCGGTCGCCGAGCTCACAACACGGCCGCTGATCAGCCGGGACGGAGAACCGGTGCTGGGACGCTGGGCAAAAGAGGCGGCCCAACCGGCCCCCCGAGGGCGCACGCAGACATTGAGGGGTGGGTCGGGCGATTTTAACACATGTCGCGGGAGAGTGTGTTGTTG
>NZ_JBHWIO010000055.1:0-23446 GCF_042732075.1 Kitasatospora sp. NPDC059812 | reverse complement strand
CGGCTTACCTGGGGGGGGTCGGGGGCCATCTGTGGGCCCCCAGCGGTCCACCGGTAGGCGCCTCACTGTCTTCTCGGGCTGGGACGCTAGATGGACACGAGTCCGGACTGATCGAAGTTGCTTGCCCATTCCCTGATGATTCCGATCATCTGGTCCCAAGCTCCTGTCAGCAACAGGACTCCTACGACGACCAGCATGCCGCCACCCAGCCTCATGACCAAGAGGTAATGCCGTTTCACCCAGCCGAATGCTCCGAGTGCGCCACGGAAGGCGACTGCCGTCACCAGAAAGGGAAGGCCCAGGCCTACGCAGTAGGCGGCGCTGAGCAGGGCTCCCCGTCCGGCGCTCGCCTGTTCCATGGCGAGCACCTGTACTGCGCTGAGTGTCGGTCCCAGGCATGGTGTCCATCCCACGCCGAAGACCACGCCGAGCACGGGGGCTCCGATCAAACCGACAATCGGCCGTCGGTGCAATCTGAACTCGCGCTGAGCAAATTTCGGCAGCAAGCCGGCGAACGTCAATCCCATGAGGATTGCAAAAGCTCCGGACACTTGTTGAATAATACGCTGATGCTGCTGGAGGAAATATCCGAACGATCCAAATAATGCTCCTGCGGATACGAACACGATCGTGAATCCTGCAACGAAGAGGGTGGCGCCGAGTAGAACTCGGCCGCGTTTTCTACCCTCGGCGTCGGCAAGGTCCGCAGCAGAGAATCCAGTGACATAGGACAAGTAGCCTGGAACGAGAGGGAGGACGCAAGGAGAAAGGAACGACACAAGGCCTCCGAGCATCGCCACCGGGATTGCGAGGAATAGAGCACCGGTGAAGATGGTCTGACTCCCGTCGAAAGCCAGAACGACTCGCGCTGTCTCGCTCACGACGCCACCGCGATCACGGCAAAACGCACCTTTTGTCGAAAGGCGGACAACGAGACGAGCGCGTGAGGGCGCTGAATCAGAGTGCAGCACATGAAACAAAGCCTCTCACGGTGGTGGACGGGGCTTGAATGCAGGGGCGACCGACCGTACTTGGCCAGGGCCAGGGCAGCGGTGTGCACCTCTCCACTCACTCCCGTGGCCTGCCGGTCAGACCCCACGCCTCGTCGACCGGGACAGCCGGCTTCTGGTGCCCGCCGCCTGCGCGGCGGATGGAGGTATACCGGGAGATGAGCGAGGCCGACGACTGCGTGATCGGCGGCACCCTGCGCCACTGGTGGCTGCGCGCGCAGCTCTACCGAAACCCAGAGGGCGACCGCATCCACGCCGCCGTCCGGGCTGGCACCACCCCCGGCACCTCCGTGGCGCGGGCGGCAGCGGGACCGCGGCGGCGCGGGGCGGCACCGACCTGGTGGCCGCCGTCGACGCACTGGCGCGCGGCCTGCTTGGATACAGGTGTGAACAGCGGCAGCCATCAGGAATCGGGCCTCTCGAAGAGCGTCTGGAGCGATACCGACTTCGAGGAGATGGGCTGGCACGACGCCACCGTCCACGGCCTGTACGTGCAGCAGACGCAAGACGTCCTGCCCCGGCTTCTGCTCGACCTCGACTACATCGTCCGCTGGGTCCACCCGGTCCGGCCGGCAAAGAACTTCTCCTTCTGGATCGCCCCCGCGACGCTCGTCTTCGAAGAGGTCTGGGACCTTGAGGGCGACCTCGGTTTCAAGGGCATGCATCCGGAGCTGGAGATCGACTCGGTGCACCGGCTGGCGCCGGACGACGGCAGGCAGGACTGGCCGCAATGGCACGTCGAAGGCCACTCGTTCGACCTGAGGTTCCGCGCGTCGGGCTTCCGTCAGTACTTCCGCGATACCCCGCGCCTCACGTCGGTCCAGGCCCTGTCCGCAACCGAGCGCGGAGGCTGCTGCTTCACCGAGGTTGGTTTCGGCTGAGCAGGTTCGGTCTCGCGTCCTCGACCGGGAGCGGGTGACACCACTCGGCAGTACGCCACAGGCCCCGTCCCGAACCCGGTCTGGCCTGAGTTCAACTCCCGGCCGGTGGCGCCCGAAGTGAACCGCCGATTACGGTCGCCACCGCTGACCGGCTTCGGACCGTCGGCGAGCGGCTGAGCGTCCTGCCCGCCCGCCTGCCGGCCAGGGCGGAGGTGCCGTCGCCGGCCCACGCACCCCCACGGCGCCGCGCTCGGACTCGGACTCGGACTCGGACTCGGACTCGGACTCGGACTCGGACTCGACTGACGCTGGGGCGGCCGGCGGCCCTGACACCGGCCACGGGGCGCCTGGCCACCGGTGTGTGACCGCCACGGCGGCCGGGCTCTGAACCCCGGTGGCACGGGTCCGGACGGTGAAGAGGGGGATGTCCACCGCCCTGACCGCGTTCCCGACCACCGGTCCTCTTCTCACCCCGATCCGCCCCCGCAAACCACCGCACCCGGATTCCCGCGGGCCCGTCCGACAGGCCTGCCGGTCCACGGCGCCCGGTTCACGGCGCCCGGTCTCGGCTGACGCCGACCGTTACCGTTCCGCGCGACGGGGCAAGGGGCAAGGGGCGGGGTGGGGGTCAGGTGAGTGCTTCCACGAGGTGGGCGCAGCGCGCCGGGTCCTCGGTGAAGCCGGCGCGCAGGCCCCACATCCAGTACTCGGCGGCTCGCAGTAGTGCCCATTTGCGGGCGCGGTCGGGGTCGAGGTCCGCGGCGTCGGCCAGGGCGTCGATGCCCCATTGGACGCGGGAGGGGCCGAGTTCGTCGAACCGGCTCCACAGCAGGGGTGCGACCTGGTATTCGAGGACGCCGCGTACGATCAGCGGGTCGACGACGGACCAGTGCCCGTCGGGGGTGCGCAGGACCTGGTCGTAGTGGAGGTCGTTGTTGACCAGGACGGTGTAGTCGTCGTGGGACAGTTCCTCGGCCAGGTCCAGTGCGCGGTCGAGTGTGTGTCGGGGTATCGGGCGGCCGAGTTCTTCCCACTGGGCGGGGAGTTCCCGTCGGTGGCCCGCGGCGATGTCTGCGGTCGTGCGCAGGCCGTGGGGTGGTTCGACGGCCAGCCGCCGTAGCAGTGTCCCGATCACGGGGACCGCCTGTGTCAGTGGTACGTCCCGGAGCGGGCGGGTGTGGTCGAGGCGTTGCAGCAGCATGACGCCCGCCGTGGTGTCGGTGTCGAGCAGGCGGACCGCGCCGTGGCCGTCACACAGGCGCAGGGCGAGTACCTGTTCCTGCATCTGCCGGTCGGGCCACGTGACTTTCAGGGCCGGCGGCTCGCCGCCCCGGCGGACCGGCACGACGAGGCTGTTGTAGCCGTGCATGGGCGGCCCGTCGACCTTCAGGTCCCAGCGCTCGCACCAATGGGCGACGGTGTCCGGCAGCGCCATCAGCCACCGGCGGCCCGCTTCGCCCTCGTGTTGCCAGCGGCCGAAGGCCCGAAGGGACTCGGGTACCTGCGTCAGGCGGTGTTGTTGCGGACTCCCGGAAGTCACAGCGTCTCCATCCAACGTCTCCGTCACAGCCTGGTCCAGGCCTTGTCGCCGGGCCGTTCCTCGCCGATCCCGCGGCGCGGCGCGTCCGCAGGGGCGGTCGAGCCGACAGGAGATCCTACGCAGCGGCTCCCCGGATGCCCTTGTGTGTCCTGGCAGTTCACGGCGAGTGCCGGAGAACCCCGTACGGATTCAGGACAGGTGCACCTGCGCAGAGGCACTGCGCCACCCGTAAGCCGCATCCACGACCTCACGGGACAGAACACCTGACGCCGACCGTTCTGTGGCCCGGGCGGGCAGCCGCCGGGAAGCACCCCCTGGCCGTCTCTGCCCCCCTACACCCGGGAAACAGTCCCCGACCGTCCCACAGCCCGGGCGGGCAGCCGCCGGGCGGGGTTGTGCAACAGGTCGTCAACAGGTTTCCGTGAAAGGGCCACGCGACCGTGGCCCGTGGGCGGATCATGTTCGGGTGCCGATCATCCCGAACCCGCCCCCGTCCCCGCCCGCCAG
Source organism: Kitasatospora sp. NPDC059812 (assembly GCF_042732075.1). Lineage (NCBI taxonomy): Bacteria > Bacillati > Actinomycetota > Actinomycetes > Kitasatosporales > Streptomycetaceae > Kitasatospora > Kitasatospora sp. NPDC059812. The sequence goes on along the minus strand of NZ_JBHWIO010000055.1, from coordinate 19,508 downwards.
ACCCCCCTCCTGGGAAGACCGGCTGGAGGCCTGGGTCGGGATATGCGCCGCCCGACTCTCCTTGTGGGGCCACGACTTCACCGACGGAGCATGGCCCGACACCGAAGACCTCGCCGTCCTCCTCGCCCGGACCGTGCACGAAGTCGCCGAGATCCCCTCGATGCGGCCGGCCCACCACGCCCTGACCGCCGCACTCGCCCGCGTCCACGCCGCCGAACGCTGGCTCCGCCCCTACAACGCGGCCTCTCCCTCCATGGCCTGCCACCACCTGCGCCAGGCCGCCGAACACCTCCACACCGCCCACCGCCACCTCACCGACACCGCACCCCAAGGCCGCCCCAGCCCACCACCCCGACGAGGCCCCGCTTCCCCAAGCCCCTGACCACACCAACAACCCGGCAACCCGGCGACGGACCGCCAGCCGGCCACAACCGGACGACGGGACGACGGCGCGGCGGCGGCAGGGCGGCACGGCGGCGACGACGGCCGACAGGAGAACCCCGACAACAGGCCACGGGCGACGGCGGCGCCGAAGAAAGCAGCAGCCGGGACGCCGTCACCCCCCGAGGCGCAGCAGAACAGGACGACCGACGCCGGCCACGCCGGGGCACCGCAGGGATGGAACATCACCACGCTCTTGAGCCCGCGGCCGGCATGCCGTTAGGGTCGCCAGGCGCCGTCTCACGAACTGGATCTCCGGAAAAAGTCTTCATGCCTCGCAGGTCACCGGGCGAGATAAGGTCCCACCTGCCGCAGCGCTTCCCCCGCGACCGACCCGCAGTCGTCCGCAGGCCTCCTGTCATCCGAGGGCTTTCGGCCAGCGCCAATCGCCAGATCGCCCGGTTCGAGCAGGCCTACGGACTACACTCTGGCACTGTCGCTCACGCATTCGGGAGCTGGGCCCGAACCGGTCGGCGCCCGCGTCGCGACCTGGCGCCGTGGTACGGATACGACGATACGGACCTGCGGAGCGGGTACTACCACGTCAGAACCCTGCTGGAACGGGCCGTCCGGGCCCTGCAAACCCGGGCCCGCCGAGAACTGCGCAGAGAACTCGGGCCTCTCGACGAACGCATCCTCGCCCGGACAGTCAACGACCCGTTCGCACCACATGGCCTTCCCTGGTGGAAACGACGGATCGAGATATGACAAGAGGAGAACACGGACGGGCACCGGGCCACCGGCCACCCCGGCCCGCACCACCGAAAACCCGCAGGTCACACCCCCTGGTCTCCCACGGAACCGCCTGCCTCATAAGCCACCGACGCTGGTCGAACGAGGGAGCAACACCCAGCGGAACCGGTGAAGTCAGAGGGGGGCCGGGCGATTCGGAGGAGGGCTGGGCAAAGCCGCGGGAGAGGCGATCGCCGCCCCGCACGCGATGCGGGCGCGGCCGGGCAGGCCACGCGCCACAGGCACCCCTGAGGTAGCGGCATCGGCGCGCGGAACGGGAAATCTTCCTGTCGCGGACGGCTTTGAAGGGTCGTCCGTACGGGAGTACGCCGAAGAATTTCCTGCCAGGCGGCGCTGACGAGGCCTGATACCCACTGCTACCGGCAACCCGGGAGCGGGGGTGACCATGACGCGATCAACCCGCACACCCGGCACTCCACCGGCACGCACTGGCCCTCACACGGGCTCCGAACCCGGACGGTGACGGCGGACCTGAGCAACCACGCCCCGGGACGACGGCGAGCGGGCACGGCGGAGCGTCCCCGACCGACGACGCGTCAGACACCGAGCGCGGGCCGCCAAGGAGACGGTGGGGTCATCGGTGATCCCCGAGCCACCGCGGTCCCGCCGCCGTCGGCGAACCGGACCCGGCACCCACACGGGACGCCGGCGGGCCCGGACGGCCCGCCGGCAGGAGGGGGTGCCCAACACCCCAGACGCCCCTGGAAGAGACTGGTGTTGTCCTGGAAGGAGATCTGGGGGACGAACCCGGACTCGCCGGCGCCGTCCTCGCCGACCGGTTACGCAAGGCCGAAGAACAGGCCCAGCCGTCCGGGCATTGGGTGCTGTGGCGCCGGCCGCACCAGAACTCGGCGGCCAGGTCGCCGACCTGGGCGGCCCGGTTTGTTCAGCGTCGTCGCGCCGGCGCCGGTGAGGACCAGCGCCACTGGCGGGTAGCCCTCGCGGGCGTGCCCGGGGTAGGCCCGGCGCCACCAGTGGACCATCCGCTCGCAGGCCTCCTCCTCAGCCGGCTCTGTTCACGAGAACGGGCAGCATTTCGACGTCGGTTCCGGAGACCGTAGGCGGTAGGCGGTAGGCGGTAGGCGGTAGGCGGTAGGCGGTAGGCGGTAGGCGGTCACAGCCTCGCCGGAATGTTCACGAGCCCCAAGAGCACCTGGGCCTGCTGGGCGTTCCCCGTCGACCAAGGGCGCGGGGCCGGTGTGGGCCAGCAGCTGGGCGGGAGCGCGCCGTGCTGGGCTATGGATGTACCCGCCACCAGCGGTCCGCCTCAGCACGAGCCACTTCGGCGTCGTACTGCCTCGCGTCGAAGTGGAGCTCCGGCGGAGGGTAGGGCACAGGGGTGTTCGCCTCCCACGGAACCTCCCAGTCCGACCACTGCACGATCTCCCCGGACCGCTGCACGACCACGCTCAGGAAGCCGCAGCAGCCACCGCTGCACTCCGGTTCCCCCAGCTCCACACGGCGCGCCTCGCCGGTCGCCCGGAGAAGACCGGGGCTGCCGGCCGGCAGCGCATCAGCCGCGTACGGTCCGCGGCCGCCTTCGCGCACCGCCTCTTCGACCACGTCCTCGCCGTTGACCCAGAGCCGCAACTGGGCAGCGAACCGAGGTCCCGCCGACAACAACCCTGATCTCCAGATGATCGAACATCAGACCACCCCAGGGGGCGGGCTGACATCGACGCGCGGCTCAGCCGACGCCTGCCCATATGCGCCCAGGGGCGGCCCGAGCGCAGGCCACCCCTTTCACCGCTGCTCTGCCTTCCCAGGCGGGCGGGGAGCGCCAGGGCGACGCAGTGGCGAATACCCGGGTCCGGGTGAGCGGCGTGGGCCAGGACGGCCGGGAGCCCGGCCGTCCTGACGGACGTAGAAGAGGCCGGAATCCCGGCTCCAGCCGATCAGGTCCCAGCCGGGGCCAAGCAGCGCGGTGGCGTTGCGGATCAGGTCGTACCGGCCCAGGCCGCGCAGGTACGGCTCCGGTGGCGGGCGCAGCAGGTCGGCGCCGTGCTGGCGCGGCAGTGCGGCCGGTGAGGCGGTCCCGACCGGCTCGGGGGCGGGCTGCCCGTGGTCCTGGTGCTGGTCGGCGGCTTCGGTTTCGCCTCGCGAGGCGAATGGGGCCGGCTCCTGGCCGTCGTCGAGGCCGGGGATGGGGGCGTTCAGGTCGAAGGCGGGGATTTCCACAGGTCGATCCGCTCCAGCATCCTGCGGTGGCGGCGCTCGTCCTCGGTGAGGTCGGGCCGGCGTGCCTTGTCGCGGATCTTCTGGCCGATCGAGTAGGCGCGGTGGCTGTAGCCGGGCAGCCGCAGCGCCAGTTCCTCGAAGGCTGCGACTGGGTCGCCGGTGGCGGTCTCCTCCAGGAAGGCGGCGAGCTTGCGGCGCAGCGTGTCGGCGATGCCGAGGAGGTAGCGGCCATCTTCTCCCCGGCGGGCGAGGTCGTCGTCGTCCTGGATGGCGGCCGCGGGTGCAGCGGGGGTAGCGGGTGCAGCGCTGCCGCGGTGCGGCTGCGGGGCCGGGTGCAGCGGACTCGTCTGCTGCTGCTTCGCGGGCCTTGGCCTTGGCGCGGTCGGCCTTGCTGCGGCATGAGCGGGGGCAGTACTGCTTCGGGCGCCCGGTGGGGCTCTTTGGTGCCGGGTTGGAGCAGCCGGGGCGGGCGCACTGCGGGGCCTGGCCCGCGTCGTCGGCCAGTTGGTCGGTGGCGGCGGTCGGCGGGGCGCTGTCCGTTCCGGGATCGTGGCCGCCGAGGTGAGCCGCTTGCCCAGGTTTCGCCCCGTCTCCGGCAGCGGGGCGAAACCTGCCGGCCGACTGCCGGGACAAGGGGAACGGCATGCTGTCCGGTCTCGGTGAAGGCGGCGAACGATGCGCTCGACAGGGCGAACCGGTCGACGGGGTCTCAAGCAACGTGGCGAACAGCAGGTCACCGTGCCAACCCGGCAGAAGATCTCCCAAGTTCCGCCGTGATCACGACAGGCAGCCTTCGCCGCCTTCACGAAGAACGGACAGCCCTCACCGGCAGTGCCCAGCCTCCTCGCAGACGGTCGCGGGAGCGCACCTGCAAGTCAGCTGGGCATAGCGGCTAGCTCAGGAAGAACTGCTGGAAACTGGCGTACTGGCCGCTCTGGTCCTGGCATCCGAAGTGCCGCAGGCCGTAGTTGCTGTCATCGATACACAAGCCCGTAGCCACGTTCCGCAGGACCACGGAGCCGTTGGGCTGTGCATACAGGTAGAACTGCTGGAAACTGGCGTACTGGCCATTCGGGTCCTGGCATCCGAAGTGCCGCAGGCCGTAGTTGCTGTCATCGATACACAAGCCCGTAGCCGCGCTGTGCAGGGACCAGGTCTGACCGTTGTTGGACACTACGGTGAACTGCTGAAAAACGGCGTACTGGCCGCTCTGGTCCTGGCATCCGAAGTGCCGCAGGCCGTAGTTGCTGTCATCGATACACAGGCCCGTAGCCGCGCTGCGCAGGACCAGGGTGCCGTTGGGCGCATTGACCCGTGGGTGCTGGCCGCTGATCTGCGTTGAGGTCGTACTGGCCGTTGCGGTGCCAGCTCCGGCGAACGCAAGGGCCGGCAGCGTGACGGCCGCAGCCACTATGCGGGCCATGCGACCCAGTGTCCTTTTGGCGATGTTCAACGTACCCCCTGTAGTGATCAGACATGGTGTCGCCGCCTGTCCCCGCAACAGTGAAGTGGTACGGACAGCCCGTCCTCCACACTGTCCACGATGAGCAGGACATCCATTCCGGGTGGAAGTTCCTTGCGCTGCAAAGGCGTTGAAGCATCTCAGCAAAGCACGCGCCTACCGCTGGAGAGAAGAGTCGCGGACGGGCCATGACCCAATGGCTGATTCCGAAGCCGGGCGTCCGGCGAGGCACCGTTGACGCGGTCAGTCCGCCGTGGAGAACCGCGCGCCACCTTCGCCAACCTCGCCGGATGAACTCGGCGCGGTCCGCCACCTTGCTCCGGACTCCGCCTGCTTCACCGGCACCGGACAGCATGCAGCGCTGCACGGCGCTGCTCGGGTAGCACGGGTGGCAGTCGGTGCAGCGCCACCATGGCGCAGTACTGCGACCGGCCGGCCGTTCTGCAGGACGGCCGGCCGCAGGGTGCAACGGGGATCGCACGGGCCCTGACCTGCGATGGGGAGTTTGGGCGGGGCGAAACTCACCGGCCGGGCGTGACCTTGGTGGCGCTGGTGAGTTCACCGGTCATGACGAATGTGACTGTGCTGCCGGCACGCGACGACGAACACGACGGCGGCGACGCGCGGCTGGCGGTGTTCGCCGCCGAGCGGGCCGCCCGAGCGGCCGACCTCGCCGCCCGGGCGCAGCAGGACGCGGCGGGGGAGGACGAGGCGGATCGGGCTGCGGCGCAGCAGCAGGCGCGGTTGGCGGCCGCGGTAGGGATCGCGGCGGCTTCGGCGAGCAGGGCGGTGGTGTGGGTATCGGAGTTGGCCGCCCGTACCGGCAGCCGGGACCTGGGTGAGTACGCGGCCGCCGTGCTCGCCTGCGGCCGGGACCTGGACCCCGAGGACGACGACCACGGCGGCGTGCCCGCCGACACCGCCTTCGTGCTCAGCGGGCTGGTGCTGGCCGGCGAGACCGGGCTGAGCACCGGCGAGGGCCTCGCCCTGGCGGCGGTAGGCGCGATCGCCCTCGCGATGCCCCGCACCATCACCACCGGCGACCCAGCCCAACAGCTGCCCGAGCTCGCCCACCACCTCGACCAAGCCGTGGACGCCGGCCGCACCGCGGCGTAGCGCTCCCGGTCCGTACGGTGGCCCGTTCCCTCGGTTCAGGGGGCGGGCCATCACCGTGACCTGCGGAGGCCCTCGTCACGGGGCTTCCTCGTCCGTGGGGCATGATCTTGAACATGGATGAACCGGCAGTGGAGCTGCTCTCGCGGCTGTGGGAGGAGCACGTCCAACGGGCGTTTCCTCCGCATCTTCGGGGTCGAGACATCGACGGCGAAGACCTGGTACTGCTGGACGCGTTCACCGCCGGCGGTGTTTCCTCGGTCCTGTCAGGGCACCTCGATGAGAACCGTCGCGGGACCTTGCTCGCGTGCCTCGCGGCCCTTGAGAAGGTCCTGCCGTCTCTTGGTGACGAGGGCGGCGGAGCCGAGTACTACGAGCGTCTGCACGAGATGGCGGTGCTTGCAGCCGAACTCGGGAACGCAAGGTCCCGGTAGCGTCAAGCACTGAGCCATGCCTCTGCTGCCCGGGGTGATCCGGCTGTACCACCCCTGTCCCAGATCCGGCTGCGACGTCGCCGCCTGGGCGAACAGGCTGGGACGGCCCCAGCACTTGTCGCTCTTCGTCGTCGCCGTCGTCGGTGCTCTCCGGCGGCAGCTTGACGATCCGCCGGAACCGGCCGGCGGCCTGCGCGAGCATCGCGAACGCCAGCCCCAGGGACTCGTCCGCCGGCGGAACGCCAGAGTCGGCGCCACCGGGGAGGACGGCGACCGCTGCTGGCAGTCCTTCCTCCGCCGCTTCGACATCGAGCACACACTCCGCCTGTTCAAGCAGACGCTGGGCAGGACGAAGCCCAGGCTGCGAAGCCCGGAAGCCGCAGACCGCTGGACGTGGCTGGTGATCGCCGCCCACACCCAGCTCCGGCTCGCCCGCCCCCTGGCCGCCGACCTCCGCCGACCACGGGAGAAGCGGACCGAGTCGAACAGGCTGACGCCCGCGCGGGTGCGGCGCGGGTTCAGGAACCTCCACGCGCAGACCCCGACGCCAGCGCGTGCACCAAAACCGTCCCGCCCCGGCCCCGGACGCCCGCTCGGTTCGCGAAACAGCGGCTCGGCAACCCGTCACGATGTGGGACGGGTCCTCGCCGGCGGCGAGCCCTACATCCGGCCGGCCCACCACCAACAGAGAACCAAACCCCGGCGAACCGGATAGGCCGTGTCGGACCGCGCCTCAACCCGAGCAGGGTGGCCTACGCCGCGGCCATGCCGAAGATCAGATTGAGCAACGACACCGAGAAGACCTTCGGGATCTGGGTCGAGCCGTGGGGCGAGGACTACTGGATGAAGCCCAAGGAGAAGTTCACGATCGTCACGGACACCCCCAAGGACACGGACTCCGACGAGGCACCGTTCGAGGTCGTCTTCCATGACCAGGGCGCCAGCGTGTGGGTGAACATCGGCTACGAGGCCACCGTCTAGGACCACTCGGGCAACGGGCTCGACTGCGGGCATCAGCGTCCCGTCGAAGTCCTGCGCGCCTGGACCGAAGCCTCCGAGGCTGCTGCGGATCACTCCGGCCTGACGCCGGAGCTTCAGGAGACAGCCCTCAGTGAGGCGGAGACCATGCGGTGGCGACTCTCAAGGGCCGAAGCCGCCGAGCAGGAGGCGCAGTCCGGCTGACAACGAGTTCGGAGGCGCGGACCCCCCAACGGGCACCTGCCTGCCCATCGGCAGCTCAACGGCCGATGCCAGAGGTAAAACGGCAAGCTCAGGGGGCACGCAGCACATGCCCACTGGCCGGCCCCGAAGCGAAGACGTGGCACGACGGGCCGGACGGCAGCTCAGCAACCGCCGCAGCCGCCACCCGGAGCCGGAGGGGGCGGCCGGCCCCGCCCTCGATGGCTCGCGTGGGACATGGTTCACGGTCCGTGCGAGCCATCGAGAGGCGCAAACGGCAGCCGAGTCGCCCACTGCCCCGGCGTCACGGCCAGGGCCAGGGACAGGGCGGCCGTCCTCCCGACGATCAAGCCCTAATTCCATCACCGTGGCTGATGGGCTACAGGAAGCCGCGCATAAATGGCCTTGAATTCGGGTCCTCCGATTCGGGCTTCTGGAGGGGGTGGCAGGTGTGCAGAATCCTCCTGTCGGGAATTCCTGTCGCAGGTGCCGTGTGGTCCGCGCTGCGGCGAGGTTGGCGCCGGCAGCTGTGCAGCTGACGGGCGGCCGGCAGCGGAGCGTCCCACTCGGCCAGCAAGCGCCCGGCCCACCAACACTGCTCACCACCGGACCGGCAGGCAGGTCTGCTGGCCCAGTGAGAACCAGCCCTCATGCCCGTGACCGGCCCCGATGGCCAGGCTATTCCCCATCCCTGATGGGGTGCGGTGGCGGAACTGGGTCGGATGAGCACTTCTATGGCCGGCCCAGCGCCTCGTACAGAGCAACGAGTTTCGGCATCTGCAGGGACAACGGTGGGAGTGTGGCGTACAACGGCATGACAGGGCCTGACCGCCGGCATGTGTTGTGCAGCCGACCGCGCGAGGCGTCCAATAGACCCGGGGGGACCAGTGGAAACACAGCGGGTGGTCAAACGGAGTCCGTGGTTCGCGAGGCTTCCGATTGCGTTCGTAGCTATCAGTTTTCTACTGCTTTTCTACACGCTGATAAGGAATAATTTAAAGCACCCTGCTGGGATATGGAAGCTCGAGCTGTTGGATACTCAGTCCGCTGTCACAGCGGTCCTTGCTTCGGTAGGGGCCGTACTTGCGCGCGCTCAGTACGCACGGACGGTCAGGCCCGCACTGGGTTGGTTTGGCCGCGTTGTGGCTGGCATGGCTCCAGATCAGCAGCTCGTATGGGCATGCCAGGCCATGAACGGTGCTCAAGACGTGGCCGTGCTGACAAGGATCGACTACTGGGTTAAGTTCTCCGCTACGGCGAAAGCTGACGGCGCCATGGATTCCGCCCGTTGGGGAACGTGCCACGATGTGGTGACCATGCTAACAGCACGGGGCCTGAAGGACGGCGAGGACTTCTCACTTCAATTAATCTCTCCCGGTCGGCCGATTCCGGCACAAGGCCTAATGTTTATCGGCTGGTTTACAGAGAAAGCCATGGTAGAGATCGACGACGTTTCCATATGTGTACAGGTAGCAGACCGAGTTGGTGACACTCACGAACGGGTCATGGACCTATTGAAGGGCGCGATCCGCTCGCCGAAGAATCCCAGCGCTTCACCCTTCTGATGATGATCGAGGAGCGTAACCGGCCACCCGGACAACGTGCGGACACCCCCGCCGCGCACCCGGCCGACTGCGCCTGCGCACGGTGCGGGTCGGTACCTGGCCGGGCTCGCGGGGCGTCAGTTGTCGCCCGCCCGGGACAGAACGCGCGGCCGGCACGTCGTCACCGGCCCGCCCTCCCGGACGTAACCGAACCCCGCACCGACCACGGCTGGTGCGGGGTTCGGCGACGACGGCGGCGATCCGCACGACCGGCGGCCACGGCGCCACCGGCCCGTGGACGTCGAACTCACCAGCCGCGGTGCCAGCCACGAAGACCAGGGCGGGCACGATGGATACCGGCACGGGCGAGGAGAAGACGGATGCGCACCGAGGACATCGGGGTCGGCGAGACCTACATCGCGAGCATCCCCCAACGGCTCCCGGCACAGCCGGCGGTCACGAGCGCCGCAAGGTGACTGGCCGACATGCAACTGCACCTCGTCCGCGGCCGGCGCATCACGGTGACCGTGACCGGCTTACGAGATCACCGGCATCGTCAGGGACCCGGACAGCCGCGCCGTCGTCTTCCCCGGCACGGTCGTCCACACCATCCCGGCCCGCTGGCTGCGCCCGCAGGACGAGCGCCTGGAGCTCCATCCGGGCACGGGCCACTTCCACCGCGCCCTGGTGTGCCGGGACGCGGACGGGATGACGCCGACCCAGATCGACCGGGCGGCGGCGAAGGCACTGGAACAGCTCCACCACGTCAGGGGCCTGGCCCTGGACGACCAGACGTTCGACCGGTCGGTGCTCACCGCCGACGCGGACCACCGGGAGTGGCTGCGGATCGCCGAACGCGTGCGGGAGGCCGGGCCGGCCGCCTACAGCCCGCGGGCCGATCCCGACGCCGTGGAACACCCACCGCTGATCCGCTTCCGTGAGGGCCCCTGACGCCGTGTCCTGTCCCAGGTCCGACGCGAAACGCTGTCACTTGAGGTGGGGCCGTCCCGGCAAACCAGGCGTACCGGGCTTGCCGGGACGGTGCTGAGACAGGGAAGCCCGAAGCGGGGCCCCGAACCAGGGCTGTGCGCGGATGGCCGGTCCCTCGCGTTTTTAGTGCGTGGAACCGGCTTCCTCTGTCCAAGGCGCGCTCCAGGAAGTGGGCCGCCCCCGTGCCCGGCTGGCAGCGGCGTTCAGGCACGGCCTCGATATAGGAGACAGTCCGCTTGTGCTCGATGCCGGACCCTAGTACCAACCAGTGCAGGCGATGTTGTAGGTCCACTGAGGGTTTGTGTAGGGGCTTCCGAGCCACTCGCTCGCGCCGCACGCCCGGTACCAGACACCGCCGTCGTCGTACTTCTCAGGCAGGGAGGCGCCGGTTTGGGTGTAGATCCGGTTGACGAACGAGTCCCATGTCTTGCCGCCGTTGTACGAACGGTCGTAGTAATAGGCAACCGTATTGCCGTCGAGTGCTTGGAGCCAGCTGTCGACGTAGTTGTGCCCGTCGCTCTTCGTGTAGCGATGAATCTGCACGGTGTTCCCGAACTGAGTCCCTGGACGCCAGGTGGCCTCGTTCGTCACGTCCGTAACGGTCCTGGAGGTCGCCGCCGCTGTGCCGACGGCCGGTCCCACGAGCGCGGCCGACACAGCCAGCATCACGGTCGCTGACACCAGTCCCATCCGCTTCGCCATAATCCACCCCTCTCCATTGCTGATATGCCTATGTCAACATCGATGGCCGACGCAACCACCAGCCCCGCCACGAGTTGGCCGGAAGGTCGCGATAATGAACCGGAAACCCTCTGTGACCGGACACGGTGACCAAGCCGCGCAAGCGGCCGGACGTTTCGGCCGCCGAGCTGGAGAGCGCGCCGGGCCCGAACGGATACCCGGTCGAGGCGTGGCGGGCGCCGGTGACCCACGGGCACGGCCGCGCCCCTGCTGCGCGAGGCCACACATGGAACTTCCGGCCGATCAGCGTCGCCACCCGCGCGCCGGTCCACACCTGGTCCTCGTCCCAGCCGTGAGCGGCCGGGCCCTGCTCAAGGTAGGCGGCCAGCTTCTCCTGGCAGCGCGCGGACAGCTTGCAACGCCGGCCGCTCGTCCCTCGTGAGGCCAGGGCCGCCACCCCGCCCTCCATCCACTCCTGGCGCCACCGATAGGCCGACTTCGAGCTCACCCGCAACCTGCGGGCGACCTCCGGCGGCCCCAGCCCATCGGCGAACAACCCGGCGGCCTCCAGCCGCACCTCCTCGCGACGCTGGCGACCTTTCGCCGTCAGCCCGCCCCCATCCACATATCGCATACCTACGACATAGCGCGCAAGTGACCATCAGTCAGCTACATGAACAGGCCAATCACCCCGAAGCGCCGAAGTCAGTAACTCCTGCACGACCTCGCCGGGTTGGTCGGCCAGGCGGTTGGTCCGGCGATGGTAGCGCTCGACGACTCCGGGAATCTGCTCGCGGAACGTCTGCCGCGGGCGGCAGAGCACCGGGCACACCGTCGCCGCAACCTCACCGAGACGACGACCCGCGGTCCGTCCACTGGCACGTCCGCGACCACCCTCCCGTGGAACCCGTGCCCCGCCCCGTAGGCGTCCCGCATGCGGGGCACGGCGCCGGATCGTCCCGGGTCTGCGCTGTCACCCGGATCCAGCCGGCTTCATCTGCCACGTCCTCGATGACCAGTGTCGACAACCCCGAAAACACCACACTCACAGGCTCGTTGACATCCAGCACGCCATGCCAACGATGCCGGTGACCCTTCGGTACCACCGATTACGGGACAGGGCCGAATTCATGACACTCCCGTTCCGGGACGGCGGTGCGCAGGGCGGCGGTCAGGCGGGTTGGGCAGGGCAGAGGATGGTGGTCTGCAGTGCGGGCAGGCCTTGTTGCCAGTTCTGGTCCTTCGCCTGGGTCGCGTTGTTGAACTCGTAGTAGATGTAGGGCACCCAGTTGAGGTTGAGCTGCTGGCGGCAGGAGAGGTCCGCGGGAATCTGGACGCCGACCTTCACGGTACGGGTGGCTCCCGGGGGAATCGGCGTGTTGAGGTGGAGCGCCGCGTTCTTGTCGGTGTGGGTGCAGTCGGTGATGTCGCCGGTGCAGGAGACGACGGCGTAGGCGTTCTGGTTCTGGTTCTCGGGCCAGGTCGCCTGAAGGAACTCGTAGACGAAGTTGATGTCGGTCGACTCGGTGTTGGTCAGGGACAGGGTGACGGTCAGCAGCGTGCCCGCCGTTGCGGTGTGCTGGTCCACGTACACGGCTGCCCCGGGGACGGCGGCGGCGTCCGGGGGGAGCGGCGGAAGGTGCGGGGTGGGCAGAAGGTACGGGGCCAGCGGGGTGGGGGCGGCCGTCGCGGCGGGTGCCTGGGCGAGCAGAACGGTGACGGCCGTCGCGGCGGCGGCCAGGGCTGCTGCCGGGCGAAGGGTACGTGAACCAGCTATCCGGGAGCTCCTGTATCGTCAATGGTCAGGCGGATAGAAGGAATTGACGTGCAGTCGGTTTCGGATCCGGAACCGGATCCAGCTGGGTTTCCGATCCCGGGGGCAGGCTGCCATTGGTCCGCCGGCAGGCCGGCCCCCAGGGTGGCCGGATCCGCTCACTTGCGAAAACGCGTGTGCTGCTCCTGGCCGAGCTGCCCGTCGCCGCAGTAGATGCGCGGTTTACCGTGACGGGTGGTCGGGCCGCTCATGCCGAGCCGCCCGTGCATGCGGCGGCCACCGCCGTGCCTGCCGCAAAGACTGCGTTTCGCGCTGATCCGGTTTGCTGCCGGGGTGGGTGCGGCGCTCCCCGGCCCACCCCGGCGCACCAGCTGGTGCTGGTACGCCGGGGTTCCCAAGTGGTTAGAAGTGCTTCCAGACGCCGCACGAGGAGAGGCGACTGCCGTTCCAGTTGCAAATCCTGGCCTGCACGATGCGGTAATTGTAGGTTCGCGCCTTTGATCCCAGGCCGTCGAGGGTGATGGCGTGCGGTTCACCGTTGGAGAGGTAGAGATCCAGGCCCGCGCCGATGCCATCGTCACTGTCATCGGTGATTGTCCCGATCGCGCCTTCCACATAGGCGTAGTCGCACAGGCCGCGGTCGCAGCTCGACCAGCCGGTCCCAGCGGCACTGGCCGGGCTGGCGGCCAGCAGTATCGTCGCCGCGAGAACGGGTAGTACCGCCCCTGCCGCTCGCTTGATCATTAGAGCCTCCTTCTTTCGTGCTTCCTGCCGAGTGATCCGGTTCCGATTCCTTGGCAGCGTGCCCCGGTGTGGCCATCCCCCTGGCGCCGCGCTCTCGGAGGGGACTCCGCCGGCGTGCTCAGCCGATCGTGCCCATACGCGCAGACGGCTGTTTCACGGGACCCTGCAAGTTGTCCGAAGAGCCGGTGGAGACTCCACAGTGCGGCCTGTTTGATTGTCCATCTACAAGGGGCCGATCGATGGCCAAGTGGGCAGCGGACAATCCGGTTTGGCCGCGGACAAGGGCAAGGGGGCACGGGGTGGCTGGTGCTGGACGTCCGCAGGGGCGGTTCGAGGGGGAGCCCGAGGAGGCGGATGCCCTGGCCCGGTTCGTGCGGGAGGTGACGTCGGGGGGGCACTGTCCGCGAGCTTGCCCGGCGCTACCCCGTCGGCAAGACCAGTTGGGGCGAGTACCGCTGCGCGGAGAAGGACATTCCGTGGCACCTGCTCCATCCCGGTCAGTCCTGGAACGGCGGCCAGGTCTACGGGTGGGACTGCAACGGGCCGGACTGGCAGAATTGGGCCCTCGCCTCGGTGAACGGTCGGACCGGGGGCCGCCACCTACGACGCGCGAACCCTGGACGCGGTACTGCAGGACAGCAACGGCAGCGCCATCACCCGCTACTCGTGGCAAGGATGGGACCACCAGCCCAGGAACCAGCAGTGGTATTTCACCGACACGGGCCAAATCGTGAACGCCTGGAACGGGCACTGCCTGGACGCACACCCCGCACCGGCTTGAGGTTCCCCCGAGGTGCGGAAGGTTGCCGGACATGGCCTGATGGACCATGAGAAGGGAGTCTCTGTCATGGCTGTACCGATGAAATACCCGCCCGAGTTGTGGCAGCGCGCTGTTCCCGCGTACCGGGCTACCGATCCGAAGCCCGTGATCCGGCAGATGGCCCGCGATCTCGGAGTTCACCACGAGGCCCTGCGGAACTGGATCCGTCAGGACGAGGCGGACCGGGGCGAGCGTGACGACCGGCTGACCACCATGGAGAAGGAAGAGCTGGCCGTTCTGCGCAAGGAGAACGCCGAGCTTCGCCGGTCCTGCGAGATCCTCAAGGCCGCCTCAATGCCGCTCAGTTAAGCGCATACCCGTGCATCACTGGCGGTTCGGCGATGAGGATCTGGCAGTCAGCTCTGATGGACGGGCTGAGTTGGTCACGACGTTTCGGGGCGTATCTGCTCCTTGAAGGTCTGCGCTGGCGGGGGCACTGCCGGAGCCCACGCTTGGGAAACCTGTCGCGAAGGAGTTCGTCGAGGAAGTCATCGCGCTCCTGCCGTTGCTGCCGTGTGGTGAGTAGGGCTCTGGGGCGGGCCGCGGACGGCAGCGAGCAGCTCGTGGCCCCCGTGCCCGGAGTGGGCACGGGGGCGGTGAGGTGGCCGGCGCGGCTGCACACCCTGGCGGGCGGGGACGCGGGCGGCGATTTCTGGTACTGGCGGGCGGTGGCGCGTGATGCGGCGGTCCTCCCCGAGGTGGTGGAGGTCGCGCATGCGCTGCTGGATCCGGTGATGGCCGAGTTGGTGTGGCGGGACAGCGGGACAGCGGGACAGCGGGGCCGGGCGGCCCCGGGCGCTGCCGGCGGACGGGGCGTTCTGCCGGCGGCTGGGCGAGCGGGTGGGGCGCCGGCGGCTGGGGCCGCTGGCCGCGGTCGACTTCGACGGGCCGCTGACTGCCTGGATGGGCGTCTGCACGCCGACCCGGGCCTCGGCGGGGCCGATCGTGGCGATCAGGCGGGTGAGCAGTTCGTCGGGGTCGGGTGGGCCGTCACTCGCGGCGTACTCGCCGAGGGCTTCGGCGCGTTCGGCGAGCAGCGCGTGGGCGGAGGCGTGGACCAGGTCGGCCTTGCTGCGGTAGTGGGCGTAGATCGAGCCGGCCGAGAGGCCGGACTCGGCCGTGATGTCGGCGATCGAGGTCCGCTCCAGGCCGTTGCGGCTGAAGCAGCGTACGGCGGCCTCGGTGATCTGGGTGCGCCGGAGTTCTTTGCGTGTGTCGGTGAGCCGTGGCACTGCGCCCTGTGTCAAGAAGAATTGACGTTCTGCTGGCGGAGGGGGCTGTACAGAATCTCTGCTCTGTTTTGGTGCGGGGGCGGGTCGGCGGGGGCGGGTCGCGGGTGGACGAGCCCGGCCCGGGAAGCGGCCCGGGGGTGTGCTGCCCGTTCCCGTGAACGGGGCCGGACGCCGGGGCCTCGCGGCACGGGGACACCGCGGTGCGCGGCCTAAGGTCCTTTGAGCGTTGGCGATCTGACGGTCTGTCGGTTCGTGGGCGCGGCGGCTAACGTACGGGTGCAGACTTGATGACGCTTCGTCACCAAGTACCGCCGTGGGTCCGCCACGGCCTGCGCAGTACGGACGGGACTCCATGCCCGGACGCACCCACACCTGCCGAAGACGTCCATCGTGCGACTGGAGGCCTCATGAATCCCCTCTCCGTTTCCCGCCGGCGGCGCCTGCGCGCTTGCAGCGCCGCGTGCGCCGCGATGGCGTGTGCCGTCGCCCTCGGTGCCGCGACACCGGCGCACGCCTTCAGCGGAGGCAACCACGAGAAGATCACCCGGGCCGCCCTGGGCCCGGGGGGCTGGCACCCGAACTCGCTGACGGCGATGGCGGACGGGAACTCAGGCGCGATCGTCGCCAACGACCACGGCGAGTACTTCGGCATCGGCAAGCTCCACTGCGACAACGCCGACTACCTCGACCCCCGGTACGACAGCCGCTACCCCCGCACCCGCGAGCAGGCCAACGCCGAGATCATCGACTGCGTCGAGGGCTCCATCGACCACGTCAGGAGGGCCGTGGCCGCCGCGGACCGGCTGGTCGACGCGAACGGGCGCGTCATCGCCACCCAGACCTCCATCTCCCCGGCCTGCTCGTGGAACGACCGGCCGGGACGGGCGAAGTGCGAGGTGCTGGAAGACCTGGGCCGCGGCTGGCACCAGATCGAGGACTTCTACGCCCACAGCAACTGGATCGACCAGGCCGGCCCGGGAGCCATCGGCGTCAAGAACCCTCCCGGCCTGGGGCGCACCGACCTGCCCGCGTTCTTCTCCATCGGTCGTTACAGCTCCATGAGCAGGGCGGACTGGGTCAAGGACGCCACCGGCCACATCCCCCACGACCTGGCGACGGGCTGCTATCCGGACCGCGACCACAGCGGCACGGTTTCCAACTGCACGGGCCGCACCACGCATGACGGGGTCCTGAACAAGGACACGAAGGACAGTCCCCGCTCGGTCGTCGCCCACAACTTCGACCACGCCTACGACCTCGCCGTCAAGGACATCGCACGCCAGTGGAAGGACTTCAAGGACGAGCTTCAGCGCAGGTATCCGAACAACGGCCGGGCACAGGCGATGATCTGCGCCATCACCCACGACCACCCGGACAAGACCTGCTCCTGACACACCACCACGGCACCGGCCAGGCCGGCCCGAACGACCCGAACGGCCAGGCCGGCCCGACCACACCCGCCGGTGGGACGAGGAGACCGGCGGACCCGATGTCCCGCATCGCGCAACGGGAGGAAGGCCCCGCGTGTCCCCTCGACGCACAGCCTCGAGGATCGCCGCCGCGGCGGCGGCCGCACCGGCACACGCGACAGCGGCCGACCGGGCCGGCTTCGTCATGGACAAGGCCCAGTCCAACCGGATGTCCCCGAACAGAGACCGGTTCCACACCTACGACGCACCGGTCGGCGCGATGAGCGCCTACCCCGGCTTCGCACACACCGGCAACGACGCGCTCAAGCGGCGGGAGGCCGCGGCCTTCCTGGCGAACGTCAGCCATGAGACCGGCGGCCTGCGCCACGTCGTGGAGCAGCACACCGCCAACTACCCGACGTACTGCGACACCGCCCGCCCCTACGGGTGTCCGGCGGGACTCGCGACCCACTACGGACGAGGGCCGCTCCAACTCAGCTGGAACTCCACCTGCAAAGCGGCGGGAGACGCCCTGCACATCGACCTGCTCCACCACCCCGACCTGCTCCAGACCAACCCCCGGATCGCGTGGAAGAGCGCGCTCTGGCACTGGAACACCCAGTCCGGCCCCGGCTCCATGACGACCCACCACGCGATCGTCACCCGGGCCGGATCCGGCCAGACGATCCGCAGCATCAACGGCGCCGTGGAATGCAGCGGCAGGAACACCGCCGAGATACAGGACAGGGTCAACCTGTACCAGCGGTCCGCACGCGTCCTCGGTACCTCCCCCGGCACCAACCTGACCTGCTGAACGGAACGGAGAAGTCATGCGCGGATTCCTGACCAGACTGTTCGTCGCGGCGGCCGCCGCCGCACTGACCGCGGTACTGCCGAGCGCGAGCGCGGCGACGGGCGCGGCGACGGGCGCGACCGTCACGGGTGTGGCAGCGCCGGCCCGCACCGCGACGGTCGCGGCCGCCGCGGTCAACCACACGGTGACGTTCGTGAACCACTCGTCGCAGAAGCTGTGGATCGGAAGCGGCGTCAACGCCGACGGGTCGAAGCAGTTCACCCGGCTACCGGTCCTGGCTCCCGGCCAGTCGGCGACGGTGACGATCCCCGAGACCACCGCCCCGTTCCACTGGCGTGGGAAGTTCTTCGCACGCCAAGGATGCGGCGGGACCCCCGGCAGCACCTTCCACTGCCAGGTGGCCGACTGCGGCCCGGCCGCCGACCACTGCACGACGGGCGAACAACCCGCCAGCCTCGCGGAGTTCAACTTCGACGCCAAGGACGGCGCCGCCCCCTGGTACGACGTGAGCTACGTGAACGCGTTCTCGCTGCCGATCACGATCACTCCGGTGAACGCCACGACCCCCGCCGGCGGAGGCTGCGACACACGGGGCTGCGCGGCGAACCTGCTGCCCTACTGCCCGCCCGCCGACCTGACGCGCGGGCCGGACGGCAAGCCGATGCTGTGCACCAACCCCAGCCGGGACACCCCCAGCAGCTACAGCCGCGCGCTCAGCGCGAAATGCCCTAAGGCCTACACGTGGTCCAAGCAGGACCAGACACCGGGCAACAAGGTCATGCAGCAGTGCAGCCGCTGCAGCGGCTTCACCGTCACCTTCGGCCCCACCGCGTGAGCCACCCGCCCCGGACCCCGGCCCCCAGACTCCAGGGCCGCCGCGGCCCCCGTCACGACCGAAGAGAGGAACGCCTTGCCACGCCGAATGCGCCTGTTCACCGCCCTGCTCGCGGTACTCACCTGCCTCACCGTCGGCAGTGCGGCCGACGCGACCGCCGCCCCGGCGAAGAAGAAAGGCGTGAGCGCCTGGAACTTCACCGACGTCACCAAGGCGCTGGCCGACTCCAGGGCCGGCTGGTTCTACACCTGGGCCTCGGACCGCCAACAGATCAAACCGCCGGCCGGCGTCGAGTTCGTCCCCATGATCTGGGGCGCGGGCTCGGTGACCGACGCACAACTGCGAACAGCCAGGCAGGAAGGCACGACCCTGCTCGGATTCAACGAACCCGACCTGCCGGCACAGGCCAACATGAGCGTGACCAGGGCCCTCGACCTGTGGCCCCGGCTCCAGTCGACCGGGATGCGCCTGGGCGCACCCGCGGTGGCGGGCGGCGGCGACGCCGCGGGCGGCTGGCTCGACCAGTTCATGAAGGGCGCCGCCGCCCGCCACGACAAGGTCGACTTCATCCCCCTGCACTGATACGGCTCGGACTTTCGCGCCGACGCCGCGACCGGTCAACTGCGCAACTACCTCCAAGCCGTGTACAACCGCTACAAGAAACCGATCTGGCTCACCGAGTACGCCCTGACCGACTTCTCCAGCGGCACCCCGAAGTACCCGACACCGGAACAACAGGCCGCGTTCGTGACGAAGTCGACCGCCATGCTCCAGGGACTCCCCTTCGTCGAGCGCTACGCGTGGTTCACCCTCTCCGCGGACCGTGGCGGCACCGGCCTCTACAACCGGGCGACCCCCAACCGGGTGGGGACCGCCTACCGCGCAGCCGGCTGAGCACACACCCCACCCCCGTCCACGCACGGACGCGGGCGACCACGACGCCCGGACCGGCGCAGAACCAGGAGTGTCGGCGAGCCCGGCGGGTGGACCGACGTGTCCACCCACCCGGCGCCCGCCCGCCGCCCGACCCCGCGGGCCGCCGCTGCGCGCGCCCGCCCGCCCCCCGCCCCCCCGGCGCGGGTCGCCCCGGCGCGCCCCCCCCCCC
>NZ_JBHWIO010000054.1:55068-59157 GCF_042732075.1 Kitasatospora sp. NPDC059812 | reverse complement strand
GACCCCCCGCCCCCCCCGTGGCCGGGCGTGGGGTTAGGTGGCCCCGCCGGACATCTACCTGCACCCCCACGAGTGGGCCCCCTGACGCGCCGCCGGACCCCTCCCCGGCGGCGTGTCACGGTCAGGCGTCCGCCGTCACCGTGCCGCGGGCGTCTCACGCTCCGGCGCCCGCCGTCACCGCGCCACCGGCACCCGCGCCGTCACCGCACCGCGGGCACCCGGTGGATCCGCAGGAAGGCGTCGACACCGAGCGCCGCGATCCGGGCGAGCTCCTCGTCCGCCACCGGCAGGGCGCCCCAGAACGAGCGCTCGGCGACGCCGTGGAACGTCAGCAGCGTGAACTGCTCGGCGGTCTGCGGGGCGTCGTCGACGGCCAGCAGGCCTCGGTCCGCGATCACCTCGAACCGCTGCGCGAGGTCGCGCTGCGAGGCGATCGGGCCGGCCTCCAGCCACGCCTCCAGGACGTCGGCCGGGATGTTGGCGACCTCGGCGCGGATGGCCCGGCCGAGCGCGCCGCGATCCCCGGCCGAGAGGACGGCCCGGGCCCGTTCGACCGCGAAGTCGGTGAGGTCCTGGCGCAGGTCCACCACCCGGTCGAGGTGCTTGTCCATCAACTCGCGTATGACCTCGGTCAGTTCAGCCGAGTTCTGGAGTGCGACGGAGAGGAAGAGGGTCTCCTTGTCGGCGAAGTGGTTGTAGACCGTGCGCTTGGACACCCCGGCCTCCGCCGCGATCGCGTCCATGCTGGCCCGGACGTAGCCCTCGCGCCCGAACACCGCCGTCGCGGCCCGCGTGATCGCCTTGCGCTTCTCCGGCCGTCCCGCTCCGCCCGTCGCCGCCACGGCGTCACTCCTCATCTACCGGGGCTCTCGAAAACTGCCCGGTGTAGTGTCTCCCGAGCCCACCTGAGCCGGGTTGCCATCGAACAAGGGTGCTCTATGCTGCCTACAACCTCTACACCCGTGTAGAGGGAATTCAACAGCACGCCTGCCCCCGACCGGAAAACGGAAGCCGAGCGCGGGAACCGGCCGGCCGAACAGCAGCGTCCAGAAGTGGCAGCGCACAACGGCTCATCACACGAGGACCGGGCGCAGGCGCCACAGGGGCGCAAAGCACGGGAACACCGGGGGTGAGTGCGTGGCGGGGCGGCGAGGACGGACGTCCAACCAAGAGGCACGCGGGCGAACGCCCGGCCAGGAGACGCAGGCGCGGACGACCGACCAACGGACGACCGACCAACGGACGACCGGCCAGCAGGCACCGGGGCGGACGACCGACCAACGGACACCGGGACGCACCTCCGACCAGGGAGCCCGCCGGCGGGCGAACAAGGCCCCCGCCCGCCCCCGCCCCTTCCCCGGCGGAGCGGCCCTGCCCGCGGCCCTGGCCGTGGGGCTGCCGGCGGCAGGCGCCGGGATCGACGAGCTCTCCGGCCCCGGCATGGGGACGGCCTTCCTGGTGGGCGCCGTGCTCGGCACCGGCCTGGCGGCCGCACTCAGCAGCCGCAACGGCTGGTGGTGGGTCCTCGCCGCCTCCCCGCTGCTGGTCCTGGGGGTGACGGCCGGCGCGGAACTGCTGGCCAACGGCGACGCCTACCAGGGCAAGAACCTGGCCACCGGCTCCGCGAAGTGGGTGGTCCACGACTTTCCCGTGATGGCCGCGGCCGTCGCAACGGCCGCCCTGGTGATCGTGGTCCGGCTGGTCCGGGACCGGAGGAGGGACCATGGCTGAGAACCCGCAGACCCGGGACGGCGGCCGCACCGCCGCGCCCCCGACCCGCCGCACCTCCCCCCTGCTGATCGCGGGCCGGACGCTGGCCTGCTCGGTCGCCCTGGCGGTGTTCGCCGCCAGCGGGGTGGTCTGGTACGAGGTGACGTCCCTCACCGACGGGATGACCACCTCCAACGCCATCGCCGAGACCAAGAAGAACGCGCCCAAGCACCTCGACAACTCGGTCAACATCCTGCTGATCGGCCTCGACAGCCGCAAGAACATGGACGGGACGGACCTGCCGCCGGAGTTCGTCCAGGACGAACTGCACGCCGGCCACAGCTCCGACATCGGCGGCTACAACACCAACTCCCTGATCCTGCTGCACATCCCCGCCGGCGGCGGCAAGGCGCAGGCCGTCTCCATCCCCCGTGACGACTACGTCATGACCTACACCGGGGACGGCAAGCAGGCCGGCATGCGCAAGATCAAGGAGGCCTACGGCGAGGCCAAGGAGAAGGCCACCCCGGCCCTCCAGGCGAAGGGGCTCAAGGGCGCGGACCTGGAGAAGGCCGGCCGCGACGCCGGCCGGGCAGCCACCATCCAGACCGTGCAGAAGTTCCTCGACCAGCCCGTCGACCACATAGCCGAGGTCAACCTGATGGGCTTCTACGACATCGCCAAGGCCGTCGAGCCGATCGAGGTCTGCCTCACCCACGACACCAAGGACCCGGCCATGGAGGGCCAGGGCTCCGGCGCCGACTTCCACAAGGGCATCAACAAGCTCAACGCCTCCCAGGCGCTCTCCTTCGTCCGCCAGCGCCACAACCTGGACGGCCCGGACGGCAACAGCGGCGACTTCGCCCGCACCCACCGCCAGCAGGCCTTCATCTCCTCCGTCGTGCACAAGCTCAAGCAGGACGGCGTCATCAGCGACCTCGGCAAGCTGCAGCAGCTGTTCGGCGTGGTGCAGAAGGACCTGGTCATCGACAACGAGTGGAACGTCCTCGACTTCGCCCAGCAGGCCCCCAACCTCACCGGCGGCAACGTCGAGTTCAACACCCTGACCTTCGACGGCTTCGGCACCCGCAACGGCCAGGACGTCAACCTCGTCACCCCCGCGAAGCTCCAGAAGGTCGTCAAGCAGATCTTCGGCTACGCCGACTCCGCCCCGGCCGCCCCCGACGCGGCGGGCGACACGCCCACCCCGGCGGCCTCCTCCGCGCCGGCCACGACCCCGCCGCCCACCACCAAGGCCGCCGCCCCCACCACCGTGGACGTCTTCAACGCCTCCACGGCCGCCGGGGTCTCCTCCACCGCCGAGTCCAAGGCCCTGGTCGCGATGGGCTTCAAGGCGGGCAAGACCGGCAGCGCCGCCGCGAAGCCCAAGACCACCACCGTGGCCTACGGCAAGGGCGCCAAGGAGGCGGCCGACCAGATCGCCGCCCGCTACGGCGTCACCGCCACGGAGTCCGCGTCGGCCCCCGCCGACCGGGTGGTCGTCACCCTCGGCACCGGCTTCACCGGCGCTACCGACGACAAGACCGGCGCCGCAGCGCCGGGCGGCGGCGCGACCGGCTCCCCGTCCGACCCGGCGGCCAACCTGCCCGTGCAGGGCCCGTCGGTCGACGCCCAGAGCGACGGCGGCATCCCCTGCGTCTTCTGACACACCGCACCTGACGCACCGCACCGAGCCGTAGGGAGGCTCCCACCCGGGAGCCTCCCTACGGCTTTTCCCCGCGCCTTCCCCCGCGTCCGGGCCCAGGCCGCACATCCCTCGCGCAATTCTCCGTACTATGTATAGTGTACTGCGTACGGGATAACCGCGCGCTCGCGCCGACGAGAGGGCTCCGCCATGCAGATCACCACCACCACCCTCGCCCTGACCGTCGAGGACGTCACCGCCTCCGCCGCTTTCCTCCAGCGGCACTTCGGCTACACCGAGGAGATGTCGGCCGACGGCTTCGTCTCGCTCCAGCACCCCGGCGGCGGGGTCAACGTCGTCTGCCTGCGACGCGGCCTGGAGGTGCTGCCCGAGGGCCAGCGCGACCGGACCGCGTCCGGCGTCATCCTGGCGTTCGTCGTCGAGGACCTCACCGGCGAGGAGCGGCGGCTGCGCGGCGAAGGGGTCGAGATCACCCTGCCGCTGCGCGAGGAGCCGTGGGGCGAGAAGCTGTTCCAGGTCACCGACCCGAACGGGGTCGTGATCGAACTGGTCGAGTGGGCCAAGCAGTAACCACGCGCCCGAGCAGTGACCGCGCGCCCGAAGCGACGGCGCCCCCCCCGCCCCGGGGGCGGCGGGGGGCGCGGGGGGACCGCCGCGGGGGGGCCGCGCGGTCCCCCGCGCCCGGGGAGCGGCCCCGCCCCCGGCCGCGCCCG
>NZ_JBHWIO010000054.1:10978-55058 GCF_042732075.1 Kitasatospora sp. NPDC059812 | reverse complement strand
GAGACTGTGCTTGCTCCCGCCACCCACCCCCCCCCAGGCCGCCCCCCCCCCGCCCCCTCCACCCCCCGCCCGGCTCCGGGGGGCGCGGCTCCCGCCCCCCCCGCCGCGGTGACCGGACCAGGCCGGACCGGTCAGTCCACCGTCCAGGTGTCGCCGCCCGCCAGCAGCGCGGCCAGGTCGCCCGGCCCGCGATCGGCCTGCGCGGCCGCCAACTGCCCCGCCATCAGCTCGTCGTAGACAGGCCGCCGCACATCGCGCAGGACACCGATCGGGGTGTGGTGCAGGGTGTCGGCGTCGGCGATCCGGGACAGCGCGAAGGCCGCCGTCGGGTTGGCCGCGTGCGCGTCGTGGACCAGCACCTGCGCCTCGTTGTCCGCCGTCACCGGGGCGGTGAACAGCTCGCCGTCCGGGCCGCGGAACACGCCGCCGGCCAGGTCCGCGCCGAAGCGGATCGGCTGGCCGTGCTCCAGCCGGATCAGCGCCTCGTCCCGGGTGCCGGGCTGCTTCAAGGCCTCGAACGCACCGTCGTTGAAGATGTTGCAGTTCTGGTAGATCTCCACCAGCGCGGTGCCCTCGTGCGCGGCCGCCGCCCGCAGCACCGACTGCAGGTGCTGGCGGTCCGAGTCGATCGTCCGGGCGACGAAGGACGCCTCGGCGCCGATCGCCAGCGAGAGCGGGTTGAACGGCGCGTCCAGCGAGCCCATCGGCGTCGACTTGGTGATCTTGCCCAGCTCGCTGGTCGGCGAGTACTGGCCCTTGGTCAGGCCGTAGATCCGGTTGTTGAACAGCAGGATCTTCAGATTGACGTTGCGCCGCAGCGCGTGGATCAGGTGGTTGCCGCCGATGGACAGCGCGTCGCCGTCCCCGGTCACCACCCACACGCTCAGGTCCTGCCGCGCGGACGCCAGCCCGGTCGCGATCGCCGGCGCGCGCCCGTGGATCGAGTGCACCCCGTAGGTGTTCATGTAGTACGGGAAGCGCGAGGAACAGCCGATCCCGGAGACGAACACGGTGTTCTCGCGCTTGATGCCGAGCTCCGGCATGAAGCCCTGCACCGCCGCCAGGACGGCGTAGTCCCCGCAGCCGGGGCACCAGCGCACCTCCTGGTCGGTCTTGAAGTCCCGTGCGCTCTGCGGTTCTTCGGCCTTGGGCACCAGGCGCAGGGAGGGGAAGCCGTTCTCGCTCATCGGTGGTCCTCCTCGTCCAGGGTGCCGATCGCCGCCGACAGCACGTCAGCCAACTGTGCCGCCTTGAACGGCAGTCCACGCACCTGGTTGTAGGACTCCGCGTCCACCAGGTACTTCGCCCGCAACAGCAGCGCGAGCTGGCCGAGGTTCATCTCCGGCACGACGACCTTCTCGTAACTCCTGAGCACCGCACCCAGGTTGGCCGGGAAGGGGTTCAGGTGGCGCAGGTGCGCCTGGGCGACCTCCCCGCCGTCCGCCCGCACCCGCCGCACGGCCGCGGTGATCGGCCCGTACGTCGAACCCCAGCCGAGCACCAGCACCCGCGCCTCGCCGCTCGGGTCGTCGACCTCCACGTCGGGGACGGCGATCCCGTCGATCTTCGCCTGCCGGGTGCGGACCATGAAGTCGTGGTTCGCCGGGTCGTAGGAGATGTTCCCCGTCCCGTCCTGCTTCTCGATCCCGCCGATCCGGTGCTCCAGCCCCGGCGTGCCGGGCAGCGCCCACGGCCTGGCCAGGGTCTTCGGATCCCGCAGGTAGGGCCAGAACGAGCCGTCCTCGCGGTTCGGACCGGTCGCGAAGTCCGGGCTGATCAGCGGGAGTTCGTCCACCTCCGGGATCCGCCACGGCTCCGAGCCGTTCGCCAGGTAGCCGTCCGAGAGCAGGAACACCGGCGTCCGGTACGTCACCGCGATCCGCGCCGCCTCCAGCGCCGCGTCGAAGCACTCGGCCGGCGTCGCCGGGGCGACGATCGGCACCGGCGCCTCGCCGTTGCGCCCGAACATCGCCTGCAGCAGGTCCGCCTGCTCCGTCTTGGTCGGCAGGCCGGTGGAGGGGCCGCCGCGCTGGATGTCCACGACCAGCAGCGGCAGTTCCAGCGACACCGCCAGGCCGATCGTCTCGCTCTTCAGCGCCACCCCGGGGCCCGAGGTCGTCGTCACGCCGAGCGCGCCGCCGAAGGACGCGCCGAGCGCGGCGCCGATCCCGGCGATCTCGTCCTCGGCCTGGAAGGTGCGGACCCCGAAGTTCTTGTGCCGGCTCAGCTCGTGCAGGATGTCCGAGGCCGGCGTGATCGGGTACGAGCCCAGGTACAGCGGCAGCCCGGAGCGCTGCGCGGCGGCGATCAGGCCGTAGGAGAGCGCCAGGTTCCCCGAGATGTTGCGGTAGCGCCCGGCCGGGAGCTTGGCCGGCGGCACCTCGTAGGAGACCGCGAAGGTCTCCGTGGTCTCGCCGAAGTTCCAACCCGCCTTGAACGCGCTGATGTTCGCCTCGGCGATCTGCGGCTTCTTCGCGAACTTGCTGCGCAGGAAGGTCTCCGTCCCGCGGGTGGGGCGGTGGTACATCCAGGACAGCAGCCCCAGCGCGAACATGTTCTTGGCCCGCTCGGCGTCCTTGCGCGCCAGCCCGCTGTCCTTCAACGCCTCCAGGGTCAGCGTCGTCAGCGGCACCTTGTGCAGGTGGTAGCCCTCCAGCGAGCCGTCGGCCAGCGGATCCGCCGCGTAACCGACCTTCGCCAGCGCGCGCTTGGTGAACTCGTCCGTGTTGACGATGATCTGCGCGCCGCGCGGCAGGTCCTCCAGGTTCGCCTTCAGCGCCGCCGGGTTCATCGCCACCAGCACGTTCGGCGCGTCCCCCGGGGTGAGGATGTCGTGGTCCGCGAAGTGCAGTTGGAAGCTCGACACGCCCGGCAGCGTCCCGGCGGGCGCCCGGATCTCGGCCGGGAAGTTCGGCAGCGTGGAGAGGTCGTTGCCGAACGACGCCGTCTCCGAGGTGAACCGGTCACCGGTGAGCTGCATGCCGTCACCCGAGTCGCCGGCGAAACGGATGATCACCCGGTCGAGTCGGCGAATCGGCTTGCCGTGCCTCGGCGGCGAACCTCCCGGGGCCGTTGGATCGGCGGGCACGGCCGCACCGGGGCGTCCGTCACCACTCCCGGAACGACCACCGTCGCCGTCCGAGCCGTCCACTGCCTCTGACTGATCGACCTGACTGGTCACTGCCGCGGACCTCCTCGAGGGCACACCACCGCGGGCGCGGCCCCGTGCCCCGTCCGCTTGGTGCACCTCCCGCATCCTATGCGCGGGCACTTGATCCCGGACGGAACTCCCACGTGCGGCGGGAAAACACCGGCCCGCGCCCGAACCGCACACGGGGTACAACGTCCGACCGCCGGAGATCATTCCGCGTCCGACGGCCGCTCCCCCGGCCCCTGCCTCCGAGCCGCCCGGCCGGCTACGAGTTGAGGTAGGTGAGCACCGCCAGCACCCGGCGGTGGTCCTCCGGGCTCTGCGCCAGGCCCAGCTTCAGGAAGATGTTGCTGACGTGCTTCTCCACCGCGCCGTCCGAGACCACCAGCTGCTTGGCCACCGCGCTGTTGGTGCGGCCCTCCGCCATCAGCCCGAGCACCTCCCGCTCGCGCGGGGTGAGGTTGGCCAGCACATCGCCCTTGCGGCTGCGGCTGAGGAGTTGCTGCACCACCTCCGGGTCCAGCGCGGTGCCGCCGTCGGCGACCCGGACCACCGCGTCCGCGAACTCGCGCACCTCCGCGACCCGGTCCTTCAGCAGGTAGCCGACGCCCCGGGTCGAACCCGCCAGCAGCTCGGAGGCGTACCGCTCCTCCACGAACTGCGACAGCACCAGCACGTTCAGCTCCGGGTAGCGGCCGCGCAGCTCGACGCAGGCGCGCAGGCCCTCGTCGGTGTGGCTCGGCGGCATCCGCACGTCGGAGACCACGACGTCCGGCAGCTGCCCGGCCGCGGCCAGGTCGTGGATGGTCTTCACCAGCGCGGCGCCGTCCCCGACACCCGCCACGACCTCCAGGCCCCGGTCGGTGAGCAGCCGGGTCAGGCCCTCCCGCAGCAGTACGGAGTCCTCGGCTATGACGACACGGCGCATGGTGACCTTCCCGGCAGGGCTGAGCTGACAGAGGCCAGTCTCCCCCATCCGGGCAACCACCCGACCCGCCGTCCGCGGATCCGCCGGCCGGGGGCTGCCGCCCGCCGCGCCCCGGTCACATGGTCCGGATCGCCACCGCGTCGCAGAGCCCCTCCAGGGCCGCCTTCGCCGCGCAGTCCGGCAGCGGGGCGAGCAGCGCCCGGGCGTCCTCGGCCTGGCGCAGCGTCTCCCGGCGGGCGCGCTCCAGCGCGGGGTGGCGGCGCAGCAGCCGCAGCGCCTCGGCGTGCAGTTCGTCGTCGGCGAGGTCCAGGGTGAGCAGTTCGCGCAGCCGGGTGTCGGCCGGGTCGGCGGGGTCGGCCGGCATCTGCTCCAGCAGCAGGGTCGGCAGGGTCGGCACGCCCTCGCGCAGGTCGGTGCCGGGCGTCTTGCCGGACTCCTGGCCGTCGCTGGCGATGTCCAGCACGTCGTCGGCCAGCTGGAAGGCGATGCCGATCCGCTCGCCGAACTCGCTGAGGGTGTCCACCATCCACGACTCGGCGCCGGCCATCAGTGCTCCTATCCGGCAGGAGACCGCGATCAGCGAACCGGTCTTGCCGGCCAGCACGTCGAGGTAGTGCAGCAGCGGGTCGCCGTCCGGGCCGGGGCCCCGGGTCTCCAGGATCTGGCCGGTGACCAGCCGCTCGAAGGCGTCGGCCTGCATCCGCACCGCCTCGGGGCCGAGGTCGGCGAGCACCTGGGAGGCGCGGGAGAATAGGAAGTCGCCGGTGAGGATGGCCACCGAGTTGTCCCAGCGGGAGTTGGCGCTGGGGGCGCCGCGGCGCACCGGGGCCTCGTCCATGACGTCGTCGTGGTACAGGGTCGCCAGGTGGGTGAGCTCGACGACGACGGCGGCCGGCACCACCCCGGGCGCCCCCGGGTCGCCGAACTGCGCCGCCAGCAGCAGCAGCAGCGGGCGGAAGCGCTTGCCGCCGGCCTCGATGAGGTGACTGGCGGTGATGGTGATGAACGGGACGTCGCTCTTGACGGCCTCGGCGAGAGCCGTCTCCACCGCGTCCAGTCCGGCCTGAACGTCCCGGGTCAGGTCGCGGTCCTGCACGCTGAGCCCGAAGGGTCCCACGACGGTCACGAAGACCACTCCTCTGTCCCTGGTCGATCTAGCGGCCTGGTCCCTGAGTGCCGCCGCTGGCCATACAGGCAGGGTATCCGGTCACGAGTGGATCACTGCACGGGCGTGCGGATCCTGTCATGATCGGGCCGGATGCCCTGGTCAGGGCGGCTGTGGGGGCAGTACTGCGGTGGGGGCGAATTCAGCTGGAAAACACGGGCCGGAGCCCCTGCGCCGGCAGGCCGGCGGCAAACGCGCGTCCGGACCGCGCGCCGAGGGCGCGGCCCGGACGGGCCCGGGGCGGCGGCGCCGCCCCGGCAGCGGTCAGCGGACGAACAGCGCGGCCTTCGACGCCAGGTCCAGGAAGTACTGCGGCAGCAGGCCGAGACCCAGCGTGACCAGCACCCCCACCCCGATCGCGGTCGCCGTGAAGGCGCTCGGGATCGCCACCGTCGGGCCGCCCGGCTTCGGGTCGGAGAAGAACATCAGCACGATGACCCGGATGTAGAAGAACGCGGCCACCGCCGAGCTCAGCACACCCACGATCACCAGCGGCGTCGCCCCGCCGGCCGCCGCCGCCTGGAACACCGCGAACTTCCCGGTGAACCCGGAGGTCAGCGGGATCCCGGCGAAGGCCAGCAGGAACAGCGCGAACACCGCCGCCACCAGCGGCGAGCGCCGGCCCAGCCCGGCCCAGCTGGACAGGTGGGTCGCCTCGCCCTTGGAGTCGCGCACCAGGGTGACCACGGCGAACGCGCCGAGCGTCACGAAGGAGTACGACAGCAGGTAGAACAGCACCGAGGACAGGCCCTGCTTGTTGGTGGCGATCACGCCCGTGAGGATGAACCCGGCGTGCGCGATCGAGGAGTACGCCAACAGCCGCTTGACGTCCTGCTGGGTGACCGCCAGCACCGCGCCCACCACCATGGTGAGGATCGCCACCCCCCACAGCACCGGCCGCCAGTCCAGCCGCAGGCCCGGGAAGGCCACGTAGAACAGCCGCAGGAACGCCCCGAAGGCCGCGACCTTCGTCGCCGCCGCCATGAAACCGGTCACCGGGGTCGGCGCGCCCTGGTACACGTCCGGGGTCCAGGAGTGGAACGGCACCGCGCCGACCTTGAACAGCAGGCCGACCGCGAGCATCGCCAGGCCGATCAGCAGCAGCGCGTCACTCTGGGTGCTGCTCAGCTGCGCCGGGGTGGTCATCGCCTTGCCGGAGATCACGTCCGAGATGTCGCCGAGCTTCACGCTGCCCGCGTAGCCGTACAGCAGCGCGGTGCCGAACAGGAAGAACGCCGAGGCGAAGGCGCCCAGCAGGAAGTACTTGACGGCCGCCTCCTGGGAGAGCAGCCGGCGGCGCCGGGCCAGCGCGCAGAGCAGGTACAGCGGGAGGGAGAAGACCTCCAGCGCCACGAACATCGTCAGCAGGTCGTTGGCCGCGGGGAACAGCAGCATCCCGCCGACCGCGAACATGGTGAGCGGGAAGACCTCGCTGGTGGCGAAGCCCGCCCGGACCGCGGCCCGCTCCTGCTCGCCGCCGGGGGTGGCGGCGGCCTGGGCCGCGAAGGCGTCGGCGGGCAGGCCGCCCACCGTGGGCTCCAGCTTCCGTTCGGCGTAGGTGAGCACCGCGACGACGGCGACCAGCAGGATCACGCCTTGCAGGAACAGCGCCGGGCCGTCCAGCGCGACCGACTCCATGGCCAGCAGGTCGACCCGGGTGGAGCCGAAGCCCTGGGAGGCCAGCACCACCACGGCGACGAAGGAGCCGATCAGCCCGGCCAGGGCGAGCGACACCTGCGTCCAGTGCCGGTACCGGCGGGGCACGAAGGCCTCCACCAGGATGCCGGCCACGGCGGCGCCGAACACCACCAGCATCGGGGAGAGCTGGCCGTACTCCAGGTGCGGCGCCGGGATGCTGGCGGTGTTGCCGCCGGCGGCGGCGAGCATGCCGGTGGTGCTCACTTCTGCTCACCTCCTGAGGTGGCGGCGACCGGGTGGGCCGGCGCCGGGTCGGTCTCGTGGACCTGCGAGAGCGTCGCGTTCACCGAGGGGTTGACCAGGTCGGTGAGCGGCTTGGGGTAGACGCCGAGCAGGATGGTCAGCGCCACCAGCGGGGCGACCACGGCCAGTTCGCGGACCTTGAGGTCGGGCATCCCGCCGACGCCGGCCTTCACCGGGCCGGTCATGGTGCGCTGGTACAGCAGCAGGGCGTACAGCGCGGCCAGCACGATGCCGAAGGTCGCCACGATGCCGATCGCCGGATAGCGGGTGAACGTGCCCACCAGCACCAGGAACTCACTGACGAACGGGGCCAGCCCGGGCAGCGACAGGGTCGCCAGACCGCCGACCAGGAACGTCCCGGCGAGCACCGGCGCGACCTTCTGCACCCCGCCGTAGTCGGCGATCAGCCGCGAACCGCGACGGGAGATCAGGAAGCCCGCCACCAGCATCCACGCGGCGGTGGAGATGCCGTGGTTGACCATGTAGAGGGTGGCGCCGCTCTGGCCCTGGCTGGTCAGCGCGAAGATGCCCATGATGATGAAGCCGAAGTGCGAGATCGACGCGTAGGCGACCAGCCGCTTGATGTCCTTCTGGCCGACCGCCAGCAGCGCGCCGTAGATGATCCCGATCACCGACAGGACCAGGATCGCCGGGGCGAAGGTCTTCGAGGCGTGCGGGAACAGCCCGAGGCAGAAGCGCAGCATCGCGAAGGTGCCGACCTTGTCCACCACGGCGGTGATCAGCACGGCGGTGCCGGCGGTGGCCTCGCCCATCGCGTTCGGCAGCCAGGTGTGCAGCGGCCACAGCGGGGCCTTCACCGCGAAGGCGAAAAAGAAGCCCAGGAACAGCGCCTTCTCGGCGGTGCCGGACAGCTGCAGCTTGCCGTCGGCGATCGCCGAGGTGAGGGTCTGGAGGTCGAAGGTGCCGAAGCCCTGGTCCTGCGCGATCACGTACAGGCCGATCACGGCGGCCAGCATCACCAGGCCGCCGAGCAGGTTGTAGAGCAGGAACTTCACGGCCGCGTACGAGCGCTGGCGCGCCGCGTCGGGGCCGCCGGCCCGGTCGCCGAAGCCGCCGATCAGGAAGTACATCGGGATCAGCATGGCTTCGAAGAACACGTAGAAGAGGAAGACGTCGGTGGCGTAGAAGGAGACGACCACCATCGCCTCCACCGCCAGGATCAGGGCGAAGAAGCCCTGGGTGCGGCGCCTGCCCTCAAAAGTGTCGGGGGCGAAGGTGCCGTCGGGGCCGGCCGGCCCCGGGTCGGCGTCGTGCCAGGAGGCCAGCATCACCACCGGCACCAGGACGGCGGTGAGCAGGGCGAGGACAGCGCCGATGCCGTCCACGCCGAGCGAGAAGGTGATGCCGAAGGAGCGGATCCAGCTGTACGACTCGGTCAGCTGGTAGCGGTCGCCGTGCGGGTCGAAGCGGGTCGCCACCACGGCGGCCAGCACCAGGGTGACGGCCGAGACGCCCAGGGCGACGGCCTTGGTGGTCGAGCGGCGGCGCTCGGTCGACCCGGCGGGCAGCGCGGCGGTCAGCACCGCGCCGGCCGCCGGGACGGCACAGGTGGCGGTCAACAACGCGCTCATGGCCGCACCCCCCACGTGGAATCTGCGCGAGTCATCAGACGGACCTCATCAGGAGAGTCGTGGCGACCAGCACCAGCGTGCCGCCGAACATGGAGAGCGCGTACGAGCGGACGAAGCCGTTCTGGATCCGCCGCAGCCGACTGGACACCCCGCCGATGGTGGCGGCCAGGCCGTTGACGAAGCCGTCCAGGCCGCGGCTGTCGAAGTAGACCAGCGTCGCGGTGAGCGCCGAGCCCGGGCGGACCAGGACGGCGTGGTTGAAGTCGTCCTGGAGCAGGTCGCGGCGGGCGGCCCGGGTGAGCGGGGAGCCGACCGGCGCCACCACGGGGACGGCGGAGCGCCCGTACATCAGGTACGAGACGAGGACGCCGGCCAGCATGCAGGCCGTGGTGAGCACGGTGACCACCAGCGGGGCGAGCGGCGAGTTGCCCTCGGAGTGTCCGGTGACGGGCTCCAGCCAGGTCAGGAACGAGTCGTTGAAGGCGAACAGCCCGCCCGCGAAGACCGAGCCGAAGGCCAGCAGGACCATCGGGATGGTCATGGTCTTCGGGGACTCGTGCGGGTGCGGGGCGTTGCCGTCGGCGTCCGGCTGCCAGCGCTTCTCTCCGAAGAAGGTCAGCAGCATCACCCGGGTCATGTAGAACGCGGTGACGGCGGCGCCGGTCAGCGCGCACAGGCCGAGGATCCAGCCCTCGGTGCCGCCCTTGGCGAAGGCCGCCTCGATGATCTTGTCCTTGGAGAAGAAGCCGGACAGACCGGGGAAGCCGATGATCGCCAGGTAGCCGAGGCCGAAGGTGACGAAGGTGACCGGCATGAACTTGCGTAGGCCGCCGTAGTGACGCATGTTCACCTCGTCGTTCATGCCGTGCATGACCGACCCGGCGCCGAGGAACAGCCCGGCCTTGAAGAAGCCGTGCGTCACCAGGTGCATGATCGCGAAGGCGTAGCCGATCGGGCCGAGCCCGGCCGCCAGCACCATGTAGCCGATCTGCGACATCGTCGACCCGGCCAGCGCCTTCTTGATGTCGTCCTTCGCGCAACCGACGATCGCACCGAACAGCAGCGTGACCGCGCCGACCACCACCACGGCGGTCTGCGCGTCCGGCGCCAGGTCGAAGATCGCCGACGAGCGGGTGATCAGGTAGACGCCGGCGGTCACCATGGTGGCCGCGTGGATCAGCGCCGACACCGGGGTCGGGCCCTCCATCGCGTCGCCCAGCCAGGACTGCAGCGGCACCTGCGCCGACTTGCCGCAGGCCGCCAGCAGCAGCATCAGGCCGATCGCCGTCAGCTTGCCCTCGCTCGCCTGCGCCGCCCCACCGAAGACCGGTTGGAAGGCGAAGGAGCCGAACTCGGTGAACATCAGCATGATCGCGATCGACAGGCCCAGGTCACCGACCCGGTTGACGATGAACGCCTTCTTCGCCGCCGTCGCCGCGCTCGGCTTGTGCTGCCAGAAACCGATCAGCAGGTACGAGGCGAGGCCCACGCCCTCCCAACCGAAGTACAGCAGCAGGTAGTTGTCGGCGACCACCAGCAGCAGCATGGCGGCCAGGAACAGGTTCAGGTACGCGAAGAAGCGGCGCCGGCGCTCGTCGTGCGCCATGTAGCCCACCGAGTACAGGTGGATCAGCGTGCCGACACCGGTGATCAGCAGGACGAAGGTCATCGACAACTGGTCGAGCCGGAACGACATGTCGGCCTGGAACCCGTTCACCGGGATCCAGCTGAACAGGTGTTGGGTGACGGCCCGGTGCTCGGCCTCGCGGCCCAGCATGTCCCAGAACAGCGCCAGGCCGAAGCCGAACGAGAGCGCCGCGAGGGCGGTGGCCAGCCAGTGGCCGAAGCGGTCCAGCGCGCGGCCGCCGAGCAGGAGCAGGGCGGCGCCGGCCAGCGGGGCCGCCACCAGCAGCGGAATGAGAGAGTTCACCGAGGCCCTCCGCCTACAGCTTCATCAGATTGCTGTCGTCGACCGAAGCGGAGTGCCTGGTCCGGAAGATGGAGACGATGATGGCGAGGCCGACCACGACCTCGGCCGCCGCGACCACCATCGTGAAGAACGCGATGATCTGACCGTCCAGGGTGCCGTGCAGCCTGGAGAAGGTCACCAGGGCGAGGTTCGAGGCGTTCAGCATCAGCTCCACGCACATGAACAGCACGATCGCGTTGCGCCGGATCAGCACTCCGGCCGCGCCGATGGTGAACAACAGGGCCGCGAGGTACAGGTAGTTGACCGGGTTCACTCCGCTCCCCCCTCGTCGGCGCGGCCGTTCAGGCCGTCCTTGCCGTTAAGGCCGTCCTTGGCGTT
This sequence comes from Kitasatospora sp. NPDC059812, assembly GCF_042732075.1. NCBI lineage: Bacteria > Bacillati > Actinomycetota > Actinomycetes > Kitasatosporales > Streptomycetaceae > Kitasatospora > Kitasatospora sp. NPDC059812. Next base: position 43,973 of record NZ_JBHWIO010000054.1, on the reverse strand, counting down.
CAGACCGCCGTTGGCATTCAGACCGCCGTTGACGTTCAGACCGTTCGGACCGTTCGGACCGCCGTTGCCGTCCTTGCCGTTCACCGACGCCGGCACCGGCTCCAGCGACTTGCGCGGTCCGGAGACCGCCGGCCGCTCGGACGACGGCCGGCCCAGCCAGTCCGCCGTGGTGTTCTCCAGCTCGGCCATCCGCCGCAGCATCTCCTGACTGACGTCCCGGACCTGGCCGCGCTCGCGCAGCGTCGCCATCACCGAGTCCTCGGCGATCGTGCCGTCCGGCAGCAGCGCCGGAACGTCCACCGCGTTGTGCCGCGCGTACACGCCCGGCGCCGGCAGCGGCGGCAGCTGGAGGTTGTCCACGACCCGCTGGGCGGCCAGCTCGCGCTGCGTCTTCGGCGCCTTCACGTGCTCGCGGTGGGTCAGCACCATCGCACCGATCGCCGCGGTGATCAGCAGCGCGCCGGTGACCTCGAACGCCCACACGTACCGGGTGAAGATCAGCCGGGCCAGGCCCGGTACATTGCCCTCGGCGTTCGCCTCGGACAGGCCGGTGAAGTGGTCCAGCCGCGCGTTGGCGATCCCGGCGATCAGCAGCACGCCGAAGCCCAGCCCGCACAGCACCGCGGCGACCCGCTGGCCCTTCAGCTGCTCCTTCAGGGAGTCCTCGCTGGTGACGCCGACCAGCATCACCACGAACAGGAACAGCATCATGATCGCGCCGGTGTACACGACGATCTGCACCACGCCCAGGAACACCGCGCCCTGCGCCATGTAACAGACCGCCAGCGCCATCATCGTGGCCGCCAGGCACAGCGCGCTGTGCACGGCCTTGCGCATCAGCACCATACCGAGCGCGCCGCCGACCGCGAGCACCGCGAGCACCCAGAACTGGACGGCCTCCCCGACGGAGGTCGTCCCGGTCGCGGCCAGGTTGAGGGAGGTCACTGCTGGACCTCCCGCTCCCGGTCGGTGCGCTCCTGCTGGACCGTCCCGGGCGCCGCCGCGGTGATCTCGCCCCGGTAGTACGCGCCCTCGTCGGCGCCCGGGAAGATCGAGTGCGGGGAGTCCACCATGCCCTCGGACAGGCCGACCAGCAGCTGCTCCTTGGTGAAGATCAGGTCCCGGCGCGAGGAGTCGGCCAGCTCGTACTCGTTGGTCATGGTGAGCGCGCGGGTCGGACAGGCCTCGATGCACAGCCCGCACAGGATGCAGCGGGCGTAGTTGATCTGGTAGACCGCGCCGTAGCGCTCGCCCGGCGAGTAGCGCTCCTCCTCCCGGTTGTCCGCGCCCTCCACGTAGATGGCGTCGGCCGGACAGGCCCACGCGCACAGCTCGCAGCCGATGCACTTCTCCAGGCCGTCCGGGTGCCGGTTCAGCTGGTGGCGGCCGTGGAAGCGCGGAGCGGTGGGCTTCTTCTGCTCCGGGTACTGCTCGGTGAGCCGCTTCTTGAACATGGCCTTGAAGGTCACGCCGAAGCCGGCGGCCGGGCCGAGGATCGACGGCTTGTCGGGCCGTTCGGCCCGTTCCGTCTGGTCGGACGACATCTCGGTTCAGCTCCCTTCGGTATGGTCGGCCCCGTTGAGGGCTTCCTGGAGTTGCTTCGGGGCCCGGCTGCGCCGGCGCGGCACCGGCGGGAGCTCCTGCCCGGGCAGCGGGGGCACCGGGTAGCCGCCCGCCATCGGGTCGAACTCCCCCTTCGGCAGGGTTGGTTCGGGCTCGGGTTCCTTCTTCAGGAAGTCCCGCAGCAGGGCGAGCAGCAGGATCGCCCCGACCGGCGCGCCGACGTACAGCACCACCTCGCCGAAGCCGTAGCCCTCGTTGCGCAGCGCCCGCACGCTCGCGATCAGCACCAGCCACACCAGCGAGACCGGGATCAGCACCTTCCAGCCCAGCTTCATGAACTGGTCGTAGCGGAACCGGGGCAGCGTGCCGCGCAGCCAGATGAAGAAGAACAGCAGCAGCTGGATCTTCAGCGTGATCCACAGCATCGGCCACCAGCCGTGGTTGGCGCCCTCCCAGAAGGTCGACACCGGCCACGGGGCCCGCCAGCCGCCCAGGAACAGGGTGGAGGCCACCGCCGAGACGGTCACCATGTTGACGTACTCGGCCAGCATGAACATCGCGAACTTCAGCGAGGAGTACTCGGTGTTGAAGCCGCCGACCAGCTCGCCCTCGGCCTCCGGGAGGTCGAACGGCGCCCGGTTGGTCTCACCCACCATCGCGATGATGTACACGATGAACGACACCGGCAGCAGCGCCGCGAACCAGGTCGGCTGCTGGTGCGCCACGATCTCCGAGGTCGACATCGACCCCGAGTAGATGAACACCGCCGCGAAGGACAGACCCATCGCGATCTCGTAGCTGACCATCTGCGCGGCCGAGCGCAGCCCGCCCAGCAGCGGGTACGTCGAACCGGACGACCAGCCGGCCAGCACGATGCCGTAGATGCCGATCGAGGCCGTCGCCAGGATGTACAGCAGCGCCACCGGGAAGTCGGTCAGCTGCATCGCCGTCCGGGTGCCGAAGATCGACACCTCGTTGCCGGCCGGCCCGAACGGGATCACCGCGAAGGCCATGAACGCCGGGACGGCGCAGACGATCGGGGCCAGGATGTAGACCACCTTGTCCGCGCCCTTGACCACCAGGTCTTCCTTGAGCGCCAGCTTCACGCCGTCCGCCAGGGACTGCAGCATCCCCCACGGCCCGTGCCGGTTCGGCCCGATGCGCAGCTGCATCCAGGCCACCACCTTGCGCTCCCAGACGATCGCGATCAGCACCGTCAGGACCAGGAAGCCGAAGCAGAACACCGCCTTCAGCAGCACCATCCACCACGGGTCCTGCCCGAAGAAGTGGAGCGTCTCGTACGGCTGCGGAGTCATCGCTCCTCCCCTTCAGTGCCCGCGTCGCCCGCCGCGGCCTCGGCCCGGACGGCCGGCTCGGGGGCGGCCACGGCGATCGTGACCAGATGGCCGACGGTGGTGCCGAGCGCGCGGTGGGCACCGCCCGGCGTGGAGTTGAGCGGGATCCAGACCGTGCGGTCCGGGATCGAGTCGGTGACCTCCAGCGGCAGGGTCAGCGAGCCGGCCGGGCCGGTCAGCCGCAGCGCCCCGCCCGCCTCGGCGCCGGTGTCCTTCGCGCCGATCTCCTTCGCGGTGGCCGGCGAGACCCGGGCCACCGCCCGGTGCCGGGTGCCCGCCAGGTGCGGATCGCCCTGCTGCAACGTGCCGTTGTCCAGCAGCTGGCGCCAACCCGCCAGCACCGCCTGGCCGGTGGCCGGGCGGGGCAGCACGCCGGGGTGCGCGGCCGGGTCCGCGGACCGGTCACCCGCCCACGGGGTGAAGTGGTCCAGCTCCAGCCGGGCCGCCCGGACGTCCGGCAGACCCAAGCGGTGGCCCAGCGCCTCCGCCAGCATGGTCAGCACCCGCAGGTCCGGGTACAGATGGCGGCCCATCTGCTGATCGGGCTTGAGCGCCGCCTCGAACATCCGCAGCCGGCCCTCCCAGTCCAGGAAGGCACCGGCCTTCTCCGCCACCGCCGCCACCGGCAGCACCACGTCCGCGCGCGCCGTCACCGCGGAGGGCCGCAGCTCCAGCGACACCACGAACGGCACCGCCGCCAGCGCCGCGTCGGCCAGCGCCGGATCCGGCAGGTCGTCCGGGTCGACGCCGCCGACCAGCAGCGCGTCCAGCTCACCGTGCGCCGCGGCCGTCAGGATCTGCTCGGTGTCCCGGCCCGGCCCGGACGGCAGCTCCGCCACCCCCCACACCCCGGCGGCCTCCGCCCGGGCGGCCGGAGCCGCCACCGGACGGCCGCCGGGCAGCAGCCCCGGCAGCAGGCCCGCCTCGACCGCACCGCGCTCACCCGCCCGGCGAGGCACCCACGCCAGCCGGGCGCCGGTCGCGTGCGCCAGCCGCAGCACCGCCGTCAGCGCGCCCGGGGCCGCGGCCAGCCGCTCGCCCACCAGGATCACCGCGCCCGGGCCGCGCAGCAGCTCGGCGGCCCGCCCGGCCTCGTCGTTCAGCGGCTCGTCGGCGGCCAGCGCGGCGAACCACTCCGCCTCCGTGCCCGGGGCCGCCGGCAGCAGCGCGCCACGCAGCTTGGCCAGGCCCCGGGAGGCGAACGCCGCCACCGAGTACACCTTCAGGCCCCGGTCGCGGCTCGCCTTGCGCAGCCGCAGGAAGACGATCGGCGACTCCTCCTCCGGCTCGAAGCCCGCCAGCAGCACCGCCGGAGCCTGCTCCAGCTGCTCGTAGGTGAGGCCCTCGCCGTCCACGTCCACCCCGCGCCCGGCGACGGCGGCGGCCAGGAAGTCCGCCTCCTCTCCGCTGTGCGGGCGGGCCCGGAAGTCCACGTCGTTGGTGCCGAGCACCACCCGCGCGAACTTCCCGTACGCATAGGCGTCCTCGACGGTCACCCGGCCACCGGTCAGCACCCCGGCGCGGACGCCGCGCAGTCCCTCGGCGGCCCGGGCCAGCGCCTCCGGCCAGGAGACGGGCACCAGCTCGCCGTCCACCCGCACCAGCGGGGTCGCGATCCGGTCCCGCTGCTGGGCGTAGCGGAACGCGAACCGGCCCTTGTCGCAGTTCCACTCCTCGTTGACCGCCGGGTCCTCGCCCGCCAGCCGGCGCAGCACCTTGCCGCGCCGGTGGTCGGTGCGCTGGGCGCAGCCCGCGGAGCAGTGCTCGCACACGCTCGGCGAGGAGACCAGGTCGAACGGGCGGGAGCGGAAACGGTAGGCCGCCGACGTCAGGGCGCCCACCGGGCAGATCTGGATGGTGTTCCCGGAGAAGTACGAGTCGAGCGGCTCGTCGTCCCCGGTGCCGACCTGCTGGAGCGCGCCGCGTTCCAGCAGGTCGATGAACGGGTCCCCGGCGATCTGCTGCGAGAAGCGGGTGCAGCGCGCGCACAGCACGCAGCGCTCCCGGTCCAGCAGCACCTGGGTGCTGAGCGGGATCGGCTTCTCGTAGGTGCGCTTCATCCCCTCGAAGCGGGTGTCGGCGTCACCCGTGGACATCGCCTGGTTCTGCAGCGGGCACTCGCCGCCCTTGTCGCAGACCGGGCAGTCCAGCGGGTGGTTGATCAGCAGCAGCTCCATCACGCCGCGCTGCGCCTTCTCGGCCACCGGCGAACTCACCTGGGTGCGCACCACCATGCCCTCGGCGACCGGGATGGTGCAGGAGGCGACGGGCTTGCGCTGGCCCTCGATCTCGACGATGCACTGCCGGCAGGCTCCGGCCGGGTCGAGCAGCGGGTGGTCGCAGAAGCGCGGGATCTGGGTGCCGATCCGTTCAGCGGCCCGGATCACCAACGTCCCCTTGGGGACCTGCACTTCGACGCCGTCGATGGTGAGCGTGACCAGCTCGACCGCGGCCTTGTCGCCCGTGGAGGTGGATGGCTCTGTGATCGTCACGCGTGCACCTCCCTTTCGGTGGCGGACTGGTGGCCGGGGCGGGGGCCGTCGGCCCAGACGGTGGAGGCGGCCGGGTCGAACGGGCAGCGGCGCTCGGCCAGGTGCTGCTCGTACTCGGCCCGGAAGTGCTGGAGGGAGGAGACGATCGGGCTCGCGGCGCCGTCGCCCAGTGCGCAGAAGGACTTGCCGTTGATGTTGTCGGCGATGTCGAGGAGCTTCTCCAGGTCCCCCTCGACGCCCGCGCCCGCCTCGATCCGCTTGAGCAACTGGACCAGCCAGTAGGTGCCCTCGCGGCAGGGGGTGCACTTGCCGCAGGACTCGTGGGCGTAGAACTCGGTCCAGCGGGTGACCGCCCGCACCACGCAGGTGGTCTCGTCGAAGACCTGCAGCGCCTTGGTGCCGAGCATCGAGCCGGCCGCGCCGACACCCTCGTAGTCCAGCGGGACGTCCAGGTGCTCGTCGGTGAACATCGGGGTGGACGAGCCGCCCGGGGTCCAGAACTTGAGCCGGTGCCCGGGGCGGACGCCGCCGCTCATGTCCAGCAGCTGGCGCAGCGTGATGCCCAGCGGCGCCTCGTACTGGCCGGGGTTGGTGACGTGGCCGGAGAGCGAGTACAGCGTGAAGCCGGGGGACTTCTCGGTGCCCAGGCCCTTGAACCACTCCTTGCCGCGGGCCAGGATCGGCGGCACCGAGGCGATCGACTCGACGTTGTTGACCACCGTCGGGCAGGCGTACAGGCCGGCGATCGCCGGGAACGGCGGCCGCAGCCGGGGCTGGCCGCGGCGGCCCTCCAGCGAGTCCAGCAGCGCCGTCTCCTCGCCGCAGATGTAGGCGCCGGCGCCGGCGTGCACGGTGATGTCGAGGTCGACGCCGGAGCCGAGGATGTCCCGGCCGAGCAGCCCGGCCTGGTACGCCTCGGCGACGGCCGCGTGCAGGCGGCGCAGCACCGGGACGACCTCGCCGCGCAGGTAGATGAACGCGTGGTCGCAGCGGATCGCGTAGGAGGCGATGATCATGCCCTCGATCAGCGCGTGCGGGTTGGCGAACAGCAGCGGGATGTCCTTGCAGGTGCCCGGCTCGGACTCGTCCGCGTTGACCACCAGGTAGTGCGGCTTGCCGTCGTTCTGCGGGATGAACTGCCACTTCATCCCGGTGGGGAAGCCGGCGCCGCCGCGACCGCGCAGCCCGGAGTCCTTCACCAGGGCGATCACGTCGTCCGGCGGCATCGCCAGGGCCGCCTTGAGGCCGTCGTAGCCGTGGTGGCGGCGGTAGGTGGCCAGCGTCCAGGGCCGGTCGTCGTCCCAGGAGGCGGACAGGACGGGGGTGAGCAGCTTCTCGGCCGGCTCGGCGGCGGTCATCACGCTTCCGTCCCTTCGTGGCCGGTGCCCTCGTGGCCGGTGCTCTCGTAGCCGGCGCCCTCGTGGCCGATGCCCTCGTGGCGGGGTGCGACGACCTTGGTGCCGCCGGTGCCGGGCAGCGCCTCGCCCTTGGCCAGGCGCAGGCCCGCCAGCGAGGGCGCGCCGCCCGCGCCGGACTCGTCGTTGGCACCCGGGCGCTCGTCGGGGAAGCCCGCCAGGATCCGGGCGGACTCCTTGAAGGTGCACAGCCGGGCGCCGCGGGTCGGCCGGACCTCCCGGCCCGCGCGCAGGTCGTCGACCAGCCGCTTGGCGCTCTCCGGGGTCTGGTCGTCGAAGAACTCCCAGTTGACCATCACCACGGGCGCGTAGTCGCAGGCCGCGTTGCACTCGATGTGCTCGATCGAGATCTCGCCGTCCCCGGTGGTCTCGTTGTTGCGCACGCCGAGGTGCTGCTGGAGCTCGTCGAAGATCTGGTCGCCGCCGAGCACCGCGCACAGGGTGTTGGTGCAGACCCCGACGTGGTACTTCCCGGCCGGGCGCCGCCGGTACATGGTGTAGAAGGTGGCGACGGCGGTCACCTCGGCGGTGGTGAGGTCCAACTGCTCGGCGCAGAACCGGATGCCGGTCGGGCTGACGAAGCCCTCCTCGGCCTGCACCAGGTGCAGCAGCGGCAGCAGCGCCGACCGGGCCTGCGGGTAGCGGCCGATCAGCTCCGCGGCGTCGGCGGCCAGCCGGGCGTGCACCTCCTCGGGGTACGGTGTGGCCGGCAGCGCCGGCATCCCCAACTGAACGTCTGTCACCGGTCCACGCCTCCCATCACCGGGTCGATCCCGGCCACCGCGACGATCACGTCGGCGACCTGGCCGCCCTCGCACATCGCCGCCATCGACTGCAGATTGGTGAACGACGGATCCCGGAAATGGACCCGGTACGGGCGCGTCCCGCCGTCGCTGACCACGTGCACGCCCAGCTCGCCCTTGGGCGACTCGACCGCCGCGTACGCCTGGCCGACCGGGACCCGGAAGCCCTCGGTGACCAGCTTGAAGTGGTGGATCAGGGCCTCCATCGAGGTGCCCATGATCTTGCGGATGTGGTCGAGCGAGTTGCCCATCCCGTCCGGTCCGACGGCGAGTTGGGCGGGCCAGGCGATCTTCTTGTCGGCCACCATCACCGGGCCCGGCCGCAGCCGGTCCAGGCACTGCTCGACGATCCCCAGCGACTGCCGCATCTCCTCCAGGCGGATCAGGAAGCGGCCGTAGGAATCGGCGCTGTCCGCGATCGCGACCTCGAAGTCGTAGTCCTGGTAGCCGCAGTACGGGTCGGTCTTGCGCAGGTCGTGCGGCAGGCCGGTGGCACGCAGGATCGGGCCGGTGGCGCCGAGGGCCAGGCAGCCGGGCAAATCGAGGAAACCGACGTCGACCAGGCGGGCCTTGAACACCGGGTTCCCGGTGGCGAGTTTGTCGTACTCGTGCATCCGGGAGCGCAGGGTCTTCACGCACTCGCGGATCTGGTCGACGGCGCCGGGCGGGAGGTCCTGGGCGAGGCCGCCGGGGCGCACGTACGCGTGGTTCATGCGCAGGCCGGTGACCAGCTCGAAGACGTCCAGGATCAGCTCGCGGTCGCGGAAGCCGTAGATCATCAGGGTGGTGGAGCCGATCTCCATGCCACCGGTGGCCAGGCAGACCAGGTGCGAGGCGATCCGGTTGAGCTCCATCATCAGCACCCGGATCACGGTGGCCCGGTCCGGGATGTCGTCGGTGATGCCGAGCAGCTTCTCGACGGCCAGGCAGTACGCGGTCTCGTTGAACAGCGGGGTCAGGTAGTCCATCCGGGTCACGAAGGTGGTGCCCTGGACCCAGTTGCGGAACTCCATGTTCTTCTCGATGCCGGTGTGGAGGTAGCCGATGCCGCAGCGGGCCTCCTTCACCGTCTCGCCGTCGATCTCCAGGATCAGCCGCAGCACGCCGTGGGTGGACGGGTGCTGGGGGCCCATGTTGACGATGATGCGCTCGTCGTCGGCCCGGCCGACCGCCTCGACCACCTCGCCCCAGTCGCCGCCGGTGACCGTGAAGACCCGGCCCTCGGTGGTCTCCCGGGCCTCTGCCTGCTCGGCTCCTTCGTGGGGACGAGTCCCTTCGTCGTGCCGAGCCTCTTCGTCGTGCCGAGTACTCATCAGCTGTACGACCTCCGCTGGTCGGGAGCCGGGATCTGGGCGCCCTTGTACTCGACGGGGATGCCGCCGAGCGGGTAGTCCTTGCGCTGCGGGTGGCCCAGCCAGTCGTCCGGCATCATGATCCGGGTGAGCGCCGGGTGGCCGTCGAAGACCAGGCCGAAGAAGTCGTAGGCCTCGCGCTCGTGCCAGTCGTTGGTCGGGTAGACGCTCACCACGGAGGGGATGCGCGGGTCGGCGTCCGGCGCGGTGACCTCCACCCGGATCAGCCGTCCGTGGGTGATCGACCGCAGGTGGTAGACCGCGTGCAGCTCGCGGCCCTTGTCGTCGGGGTAGTGCACGCCGCTCACGCCCAGGCACAGCTCGAAACGCAGCGCCGGGTCGTCGCGCAGGGTGCGGGCGGTCCGGAGCAGGTGGGCGCGGTCGATGTGGAAGGTGAGCTCGCCGCGGTCGACAACGGTCTTCTCGATCACCTCGGCCGGGTCCAGGCCCTGCTCCTCCAGGGCGCCCTCCAGCTCGTCGGCGACCTCGTCGAACCAGCCGCCGTACGGCCGTTCGCTCGGGCCGGGCAGCACGATCGGCGCGGCCAGGCCGCCGAAGCCGGAGGTGTCACCGCTGCCCAGGGCGCCGAACATGCCCTGCCGGCGGCCGACCACCTCGACCGGGATCTCGCGGACCGGGTGCTCGCGACGGGTCTCGGGTACCTGCTCGTTCATCGCAGCAGCCCCCGCATCTCGCTGACCGGGGTGGCCTTGAGGGCGAGCGCCTCGCCGAGCTCCTCGGCCCGGATCCGGTTCGCGCCCAGCGGCTCGTGCTGGATCTTGTCGTGCAGCTTCAGGATGGCGTCCATCAGCATCTCCGGGCGGGGCGGGCAACCGGGCAGGTAGATGTCCACCGGGACGATGTGGTCGACGCCCTGCACGATCGCGTAGTTGTTGAACATCCCGCCCGAGGAGGCGCAGACGCCCATCGAGATGACCCACTTCGGGTTGGCCATCTGGTCGTACACCTGGCGCAGCACCGGGGCCATCTTCTGGCTCACCCGACCCGCCACGATCATCAGATCGGCCTGCCGGGGGGAGCCCCGGAACACCTCCATGCCGAACCGGGCCAGGTCGTAGCGGCCGGCGCCGGTGGTCATCATCTCGATCGCGCAGCAGGCCAGACCGAAGGTGGCCGGGAAGAGTGACGCCTTGCGCACCCAACCGGCGGCCGTCTCCACGGTCGTGAGCAGAAAGCCGCTCGGCAGCTTCTCCTCGATTCCCATCAGATCCCTCTCAATGCCCTCAAGAAGCCCTCAAGTCCTGTGGTACCTCGGCCCGTTCGGGCTTGTCCGCTCGTTCACAAAGGCGGCGGCCACCCCGCGCTCAGTCCCACTCCAGGCCGCCGCGGCGCCACACGTAGGCGTAGGCGACGAAGACCGTGGCGATGAACAGGAGCATCTCGACCAACCCGAAGATCCCCAGGGCGTCGAAGGTCACCGCCCAGGGATAGAGAAAGACGATCTCGATGTCGAAGACGATGAAGAGCATCGCCGTCAGGTAGTACTTGATCGGGAACCGACCGCCGCCCACGGGCTGCGGGGTCGGCTCGATGCCGCACTCGTACGCCTCCAACTTGGCCCGGTTGTAGCGCTTGGGGCCGGTGAGTGAGGCCATCACGACGGAGCCGACCGCGAACGCCGCCGCGATGGCACCGAGTACGAGGATCGGCGCGTAGGCATTCATAGCCCCCGCTCCCTCCGTCCAGTCGTCCTTGACTGCAGATCGGAACCGGCAGGTCACGCTGAGGTGAACCCGCGTTCCGGTTCCCGGGATCCACCTCATGTGAGGCAGTTCACAAAGCCTGGAACGAGCGCATCCTATGCCCGTCGGCTTGTGATCTGCGACACGCAGTTCAACGTCATCTTTGTGATCTACGCCACGATGGGAATCGTGCCGAATATGAACATGTCCAGAATTGTCAACACAAAGAAGTCAAATGGTCACAACCAGTCGCATTTACTTGTGAAGCGGCTGGTCAGAGCCGCGCTCCTATATCAACTATGCGTCGACGGGAGCAAATTTCGAGGCGCCATGTTGACGTGTTATAGCGGCTCACTCTGAGGGGTGGCGGGGGGCCGAACGCTCGCTTGACCCTTCGTTCACAAGCGCGCGAAACGGTCCTTGGGGCCCTCCCCCTCCCCCTCCCCCTCCCCCACCCCGCCCGCCGCCCGCCGCCCGCCGCCCGCCGCCCGCCCGACCCTCTCCTGCGCTGGGCCATGCCCGGCCCAGCGCGCGGCGCCCCGACCTCCGTGCGCTGCCCTTCCCGCGCCGCCTTCCCTGGGGCCCTTTCCTGGGGGCCCTTCCTCGGGGCCGCTGCCCTCTGCCCTCGCGCCCGCGTCCGGGCTCGCCCCACCGTTCACCGGGGCCGGTTACCGGCTACCGGCCCTGCTCCCAGACCCAGGCCGCGATGCCCACCCGGTTACGGGCACCGAGCTTGCGCTGGACGTTGGCGAGGTGGTTCTTGACCGTCCCCGGCGAGATGAACAGCCCCGCTCCGATCTCGGCGTTCGTCGCGCCGTCTGCCACCTGTTCGGCGATCTCCCTTTCTCTCGCGGTCAGTTCCTCGATCGGGCCGGCTATCAGCGGCGCCGCCGCCGAAGGCCCCGCTCCGGCCGTACGGTCGCTCCCGGGCGCCGTCATGTGCCGCAGCAGCCGGACGGTGACCTGTGGACTGATCAACGCGTCCCCGGCCATCGCCGCCCGCACCGCCTCGATCAGCAGCACTGGCCCCGATCGCTTCAACAGGAAGCCGGCCGCCCCATGCCGCAGGGCCGTATGCACGTACTCGTCCAGGTCGAAGGTGGTCACCACGATCACCTTGCACTCGCCGGCCAGCTGCCTCGTGACCTCCAAGCCGTCGAGCCTCGGCATTCGAATGTCCGCGAGCACGACGTCCGGTCGAAGCCGTCGGGCCTCCTCCACCGCCGCGGCGCCGTCCGCCACCTCCGCCACCACCGACATGTCCGGCTGAACGTCCAGGATCATCCGGAACGCGGTGCGGACATCGGCCTGGTCGTCCGCGACCAGGATCCGGATCGGCCCTGTGCTGCCGATCATTTCCACCTCTCCCCTGAACTGGTCCTCACCGGAATCACTGGTTTCTCCTGACTCTCCTGTCGTTCCTGCCTCTCCAGCGGCAGTCTCGCCGCCACCCGCCAAGCCTCCCGCTCCTCCGTGCCTGCCGCGAACGTGCCGCCGAGCGCCTCCACTCGGGCCGCCAGCCCCGGCAATCCGCTGCCGCCGCCACCGCGCGGGCGCCCACCCGCGCCGGGTGCGAGTCCGTCGTTCGTCACGGTCAACTCCAGCCACCCGCCCGCGCGACGGGCACGGACCTCGACCGTCCGGGCGCCCGCAGCGTGCCGCCGGACGTTGGTCAGCGCCTCGACCACGATCCGGTGGACCGTGCCCTCCACCTCCCGGGGGACCGGCCCGTCCGGCAGCTCCACCCGGACCTCGGCGCCGCCCAAGGCGGTGAACCGTTCTGCCACCTCCGCCAGCTCGGCCAGCCCCTGTTGCGGTCCGCGCCCGCTCCCCTCCTCCGTGCGCAGCAGTTGAACCGTCCGGTCCAGCGAGGCCAGGGCCCGCTGCCCGGCCTGTTCTATCCGCTCGAACATCTCGACCGCCCGGGCTGGGTCAGCCGCGGCCAGGTACACCCCGGCCTGAGCCTGGGCGACCATGCCGCTCACGTCGTGCGCCACGAAATCGTGCAGGTCGTGGGCCAGTTCGAGCCGCTGGGAACGCCTGGCCTCGGCCACCGCCCGACACCGCCCCTCGTCCAGGCCGCGCAGGTAGAGCCCGGTCAGGACGGCCGGCAGGGCCAGCATCGACCCGAATCCGAAGAGGGTGAGCACGTCTCCGGGCCCGCCGATCGCCTCGAACCGGGACGGCCAGAGCGCGACCGCGCCGCAAGCCGTCCACGTCGCCAGCGCGCACCGGAGGCCGTCCTCGACGCGCAGGGCGAGGACCACGGACAGCAGGAGGGCGGCCAGTTCGACCAGGCCGACCAGCCCGGGCCACCGGTCCGACTCCGTCCAGCGGCCGGTGAGCCAGACGGCAACCGTGACCGCGGCCGACATCGCCCCGGCCGTCGCCGTCACGACCGCCATGCCGTGGCGCCTGCGCGCCGCCCGGACCAGCGGAAGCACGGCCGGGACGATCACCGCCAGCATCTGATTCATCGCCATCTCCTCCCTTCGACTGCCGTCACGTTACGACGCGGCGCAGGTTGCCCGCCTGTGCCGATCGGCATATTTCAGAGGCCTGTTGAGCAGGGAGAACAGCCCGATCGGCAGCTGCCGCTCGCCGCGTGGAACGGCCAGGCTTGAGCCATCGAAGCGGCCGGAGCGCCGGCCGCGAAGGGAGTTCACCACCATGTCGAAGCTCGCGATCAACGCCCGGACCACCACCCGTCCGGCCGTCCCGCCCGCACCACGCTGGGCCGAGTTCGCCGCCAAGGCCACCGTGCTGACCACCGTTCCCTCGGGGCTGTGGCGGATCGCGTTCGGCTTCGGCATCCCGGTCGGCTTCACGGGTGCCACCGCCGCACGGTACGCCGAGCACCAGCCGGGCTGGGGCACGGTCTACGTCGTGGTGCTGAGCGCCCTGGCCGAAGCGCTGGCCTTCCTGACCGTCGGGCTGGTCCGGCCCTGGGGCCAGCTGGCGCCGCGCTGGATCCCGCTGATCGGCGGCCGGGCGGTGCACCCGCTCGCCGCGATCGTTCCGGGCGCGCTGGGCTCGGCGTTTCTGACCGTGCTCGGGATAACCGCGGCGGTCGGCGGCTGGGGCCGGAACATGGCGGAGCCGGACTCCCCGCACGGTGCCGCCGGCCTGGTGATGACCCTCGCCTACCTGCCGCTGGTGGCATGGGGTCCGCTGCTCGGCGCGGTCACCATCGACTACGCCCGTCGGACGCTGAGTCGCCGGTGACCACCACAGCGGATCACACCGGGGCCGGCTCCGGGCCCCGCTCCCCGACCCCGGTCGCGGACTCGGCAACAACAGATCCAGCGGCCTCGGACTCGACGACCTCGGACTCCCCGCGCCGGACGGGGGCGGGAGCGGGGACGGGGGCGGGAGCGATGCGGCGGCCCCACTCGGTGGCGACCACGACCAGGGCTCCGCCGACCAGGGCGAGCGGCCCCATCCGGTTCCCGGCGATGGTGATGCCGAAGACGGCGGCCCACAGCGGTTCGGTGCCGAGCAGCAGACTCACCCGGGACGGCGAGGTGGCGCGGACAGCCCACATCTGAACGAAGAAGGCGAACAGCGTGCACAACAGGGACAGGTGCAGCAACCAGGCCCACTGGCCGGGCCCGTACGAGCGGGCGACGGCCCACGGCGACGGCCCTACGGCTGGCGCGACGGCCGCGAACACGGCGGTCGCGACGGCGAGTTGGACCCAGGTCAGGGCCAGCATGTCGGTTTCGCGGACGGCGCGGACGCGGGCCGTCGCCAGGACGAAGGCCGAGCGAACCAGGGCAGCTCCCAGCACCAGCAGGTCGCCGAGCGAAGGCGGGCGCAGCCCGCCGTCCCCGGTGAGCAGGGCGACGCCGAGCACGGCCAGCGCGGCGGCCGCGAGGAAGGCGCGGGGCGGTGCCGTCCGGCTGAGGACGCTCTCGCCGAGCGGGGTGAGCACCATCGCGAGGCTGATGATCAGCCCGGCATTGGTGGCGGAGGTGTGCACGGCGCCGTACGTCTCCAGCAGGAAGATCCCGCTGAGCACCAGCCCCAGTGCGCCGCCGCCCAGCCACTCGGCGCGGCTCAGCCTCCGTAGCGCCGGCCAGGCGGCCATCCCGAGCAGCGGCAGCACCAGCCCGAACCGCAGGACCAGCATCGCCACGGCCGTCCCGGGCTCCGCCACCCGCTGGACGGCGAGGAAGCTCGACCCCCACACCACCGCCACCAGGAGAACCGGCAGGTCGCGAAGGGCCGATGAGGACGAAGACATGGACAGGGAGGCACTCATGAGTCAGATCCCTCCGAGCGAACGGAACCGGCGGGGCGCGAGTACCGTACGGCGTCGGACGGACCCTGGAGCTGGGCGAAGGGCACAGCTATCGACGGGGCTGGGCATGGAGCAGGGGGACGCCATCCTCCCGCACCGGCCCACCCGTGATCAACGCCCTGCCGTAACTCGCTGGATCTCCGGAGGGATCCAGCGTCCCCGGGGCCAACGCCTTTCCCAGGCCCGGCAGGTCAGCGGGCGAGCAGGCCGTTCGCCGCGGCGATCTCCTCGATGTCGGCCGGGGTCCCGGACATGATGGCGCGGACGTGCTCGGTGACGAGCTCGACCGGCCAGTCCCACCAGGCCGCACGGAGCAGGCGCTCGACGTCGGCGCCCTCGAAGCGGCGCCGGATCGGCCGGGCCGGGTTGCCGCCGACGATGGTGTACGGCTCGACGTCGGCGGTGACCATCGCACCGGCCGCGATGATCGCGCCGTCACCGATCCGGACGCCGGGCAGGACGGTGGCACCGAAGCCGAACCAGACGTCGTTGCCGATCACGGTGTCGCCCCGGCTGGGCAGGCCGGTCACGAGGTCGAGGGTCCGCTCGGTCCACTCACCGCCGAACATCGTGAACGGGAAGGTGGACACGCCGATGGTCGGGTGGGCGGCGCCGGCCATCAGGAAGCGGGCCCCGGTGGCGATCGCGCAGTACTTGCCGATCACCAGCCGCTCGGGTCCGTAGGCGTAGAGGACGTTGCGCTCCTCGAAGCGGGTGGCCCCCTCGGGGTCATCGAAGTAGGTGTACTCACCGACCTCGATCCGCGGGTCGGTGACGAGCGGGCGCAGCAGGACGACCCGGTCGTGGCCGGCGAGCGGGTGCAGGGCAGTGGGGTCGGGAATGGCGGTGGCGGTCACGCAGGCTCCTCTCGTAACGCGACCAAAGTCGCATTACGATGAGCATGGCACGACCGCCACACCGCAGCAAGCCTTAACGCGACTGGAGTCGACTTTGAACGAGAACGCCCCGGAGCCGACTCACCTCGAAACGACCCACCCAGAGCCCCGCACCCCGACCCCGCGCCCCGGCGGCCGCAGCGCCCGGGTCCGGGAGGGGGTGGTCGCCGCCACGCTCGCCGAGGTCACCGAGAGGGGGTACGACGACCTCACCATCGAGGCGGTCGCGAGCCGCTCCGGCGTCCACAAGGCGACGCTGTACCGGCGGTGGGGCGGAGTGGACGGCCTGGTCGCGGACGCCCTGACCGCCTCGGCCGACCAGCCCTGGCCGCTGCCCGACACCGGCGACCTCCGCGAGGACCTGCGACTGATCACCCAGGAGGTGTTCACCGTCTTCACCGATCCCGACCTGGGGGCCACCCCCACCGCGCTGATCTTGGCCGCCCAGCGCTCCGACACCGGCGCGACCGCCCTGCGCGCCTTCTTCGCCTCCCGTCACCGCCAGGCCGCCGAGGTCGCCGAACGAGCCGTCGCCCGAGGCGAGTTGCCCACCGGAACGGACGGTGCCGAGGTGGTCCGGGCCGCCACCGCCCCGCTCTACTACCGGCTGTTCGTCACCGGCGAGCCGCTGGACGCCCGCACCGCCGAGCGGGCCGCCGACGCCGCCGCACTGGCCGCCCGCGCCGGACTGTTCACCCCCGCCCCCCGGGCCAACCCCGTTCCCCCGGAGTCCTCCTGACCCTCCACCCGCCCGACGGGGCCTGAACCCCACCGCTCCCTACCGCCCCCTACCGGATCGCCGCCCCGGCGTGGATGATGGCGCCATGCCAACCCCGCCGTCCACCACCCTTCGGAAGGCCCGTCACGTGAAGCGCGCACCCTGGGCTCTGCTCGCCGTCGCCACCGTCCTCCCGCTCACGGCGAGCACCGGCACCGCCGTCGCGGACACCACGCCGCCCGCGCCCGCCTGCACCTACACGCCCGCGGTGCCGGCCGACAACTTCAAGGGCATCCCGGTCTTCGACGCCAAGAAGGCCGCCCAGCCCTACCGCGCCACCCTGCGCACCAGCCAGGGCGCGATCACCTTCCAGGCGTTGACCGACAAGGCGCCCTGCACCACCTTCTCGTTCCGTTTCCTCGCCGAGCACGACTACTTCGACCGCAGCCACTGCCACCGCCTCACCACCCAGCGGCTCTACGTCCTGCAGTGCGGCGACCCGACCGGAACGGGCAGCGGCGGGCCCGGCTACTCCTTCCCGGACGAGAACCTGACCGGCGCCACCTACCCGGCCGGCACCGTGGCGATGGCCAACGCCGGTCCGAACACCAACGGCAGCCAGTTCTTCTTCGTCTGGAAGGACACCAAGCTCTCCCCCGCCTACACCCCGTTCGGCCGGATCACGGCGGGCCTGGACGTCCTGCAGAAGATCGCCGCGGGCGGCGAGGACGACCAGAACAACCCCGGCGACGGCTTCCCCACCCTCCCCGTGAACATCCGCCACGTGAAGATCAGCACCCGCTGACCGGGAGCCCGCCCCTCACCGCCCGCCCCCACGCCGTTCCCGTGCGTCGGCAGCGCCTCCCGTACGGTGGCAGCACCAACGACACCGCACGGGAGCAGCGCGCATGGACAGCCGGATCTGGGAGAGCGTGGACCACCTCGTCGCGTGGCTCGACGAGCAGGGCACGCAGTCGCCCCGGGAGGAGCGCCTGCTGCGGATCCTCAAGCTCTCCGAGGAGGTCGGCGAGGTGGGCGCCGCGGTGATCGGCGCCACCGGCCAGAACCCGCGCAAGGGCGTCACCCACAGCTGGGAGGACGTCCAGCACGAGCTCTGCGACGTCGTCTTCACCGCCCTCGTCGCCCTCCGGACGCTCACCCCCGACGCGGCCCGGGTCTTCGCCGACCGCCTCGCCTACGTCGAACAGCGCTCCGCCGCCTCCCGCCGCCCGGCGGACGGGGAGCGGAAGGCGGCGGAGGAGACGCCTTGAGGTCCTGGAAAGGACCGGGGGGACCGGGGGGACCAGGGGGACCGGAAGGAAGGCCCAGGCCCGCTACGCGTTGGGCGCGACCTTCGCGAGGCCGTTGATGATGCGATCCATCGCGTCGCCGCCCTGCGGGTCGGTGAGGTTGGCGAGCATCTTGAGGGTGAAGCGCATCAGCATCGGGTGGGTGAGGCCGCGCTGGGTGGCGATCTGCATCACCTTGGGGTTGCCGATGAGCTTCACGAAGGCGCGGCCCATCGTGTAGTAGCCGCCGTAGACGTCCTTGAGGACGCGCGGGTAGCCCTGCAGAGCGCGCTCGCGCCCGGTCTCGGTGACCCGGGCGTGGGCCTGGACGATGACGCCGGCGGCGATCTGGCCGGATTCCATCGCGTAGGCGATGCCCTCGCCGTTGAACGGGTTGACCATGCCGCCCGCGTCGCCGACGAGCAGCAGGCCGCGGGTGTAGTGCGGCTGCCGGTTGAAGGCCATCGGCAGCGCGGCACCGCGGATCGGGTCGGTCATGTTCTCGGGGGTGTAGCCCCATTCCTCCGGCATGCCGGCGCACCAGGCCTTGAGCACCTCGCGCCAGTCGAGTTCGCCGAACGCGGGCGAGGAGTTGAGGATGCCGAGGCCGACGTTGGAGGTGCCGTCGCCCATGCCGAAGACCCAGCCGTACCCGGGCAGCTGCTTGCGCTGGCCGCCGCGGGTGTCCCACAGCTCCAGCCAGGACTCCAGGTAGTCGTCGTCGTGGCGCGGCGAGGTGAAGTACGTCCGGTAGGCGACGCCCATCGGGCGGTCCTCGCGGCGGTGCAGGCCCATGGCGAGCGAGAGCCGGGTGGAGTTGCCGTCGGCGGCGACCACCAGCGGGGCACGGAAGGTGACCGGCCGCTTCTCGTCGCCGAGCTTGGCGGTGACGCCGACGATCCGGCCGGTGCGCTCGTCCAGGACGGGCCCGCTGACGTTGCAGCGCTCGTAGAGCCGGGCGCCGGCCTTCTCGGCCTGACGGACCAGCAGCTCGTCGAAGTCGGCGCGCTTGCGGACCAGGCCGTAGTCGGGGAAGGCGGACAGCTCGGGCCAGTCCAGCTCCAGCCGGACGCCGCCGCCGATGATGCGCAGGCCCTTGTTGTGCAGCCAGCCGTTCTCGGTGGAGACGTCGATGCCCATGTCCACCAGCTGCTTGGTGGCGCGGGGGGTGAGGCCGTCGCCGCAGACCTTCTCGCGCGGGAACGCGGTCTTCTCCAGCAGCAGCACGTCCAGCCCGGCCTGGGCGAGGTAGTACGCGGTGGTGGACCCGGCCGGACCCGCGCCGACCACGATGACGTCGGCCGTGCTCTCGACCGGGCTGTCCGGCTTCGTCAGATCGGCTGCGGTCTCGGACACGGTGGACACTCTCCTGGAGCTGCGGCTGTGGGGACGGCGGCTTTTGTCTCCGGCAGTCTAGTTCCGTCCCCGCCGCCGGAAACGACCACGCCCCCATCCCGCCGGTGCAGCGGCTACCCGAGCTTGTACGCCCGGTGCAGCGCGACGATGCCGCCGGTGAGGTTGCGCCAGGCGACCTTGGACCAGCCGCTCTCCTGCAGCCGGGCCGCCAGCTCGGGCTGGTCGGGCCAGGACCGGATGGACTCGGCGAGGTACACGTACGCGTCCGGGTTGCTGCTGACCGCGGTGGCGACCGGCGGCAGGGCGCGCATCAGGTACTCGGTGTAGACCGTCCGGAACGGCGTCCAGGTCGGGGTGGAGAACTCGCAGATCACCAGCTTGCCGCCGGGCTTGGTGACGCGCTGCATCTCGCGCAGCGCCGCGTCGGTGTCCTGGACGTTGCGCAGCGCGAAAGAGATCGTCACCGAGTCGAAGGTGCCGTCCGCGAACGGCAGCCGGGTGGCGTCGCCGGCGGTGAGCGGCAGCTCGGGGTGGCGGCGCTTGCCCTCGACGAGCATGCCGACGGAGAAGTCGCACGGGACGACCTGCGCGCCGGCCTCGGCGAAGGGCAGCGAGGAGGTGCCGGTGCCGGCTCCGAGGTCGAGCACGAGGTCCCCCGGTCCGGCGGCCACCGCCTCGGCCACCGCCCGGCGCCAGGCGCGGGCCTGGCCGAGGGACAGCACGTCGTTGGTGCGGTCGTACTTGGCCGCGACGTCGTCGAACATGGCGGCGACTTCGTGCGGCTGCTTGTCCAGAGAGGCTCGGGTCACGCCCCCATTGTTCACCCTGGCGCCGACAGCCCGACCAACGGGGCACGCCGCGGGGCGTCCGCACCCGCCACACGGGCCCCGCCGCACAGACCCGTCCACCCGGCACCCGTCGCACGGACGTCGCCGCACGCCCCCGCCGCCCAGTTCCCCCGCCCAGCCCACCGGCGCCCCACCCGGCCCACCGGCGCTGCGCGCCCCGTCAGTGCTGCGCGCGCCGCCCGCCCGCGCGCCGCCGGCGCCGGGAGCGCTTGCCGTGGGTTATCGCGGGCATCCCGTCGGCCAGCGCCCCGGTCGCCAGTGCGACGGTGGTGGCCAGCCGGCCCTGCCCGGCGCGGACCGCGAGCGCCCGCCGGTGCCGCCGGATGCGCAGCACGCAGATCACGAACATCCCGACCGCGACCGGCACGCTGAACCGGGCCAGGCCGACGCCGACCGGCTGCGGGTAGGTGTCGCCGCAGATCCGCACCGCGCCCGGGTCGTCGGCGGCGTGCTCCAGGCAGATCGGGTCGCCGATCCTGGCGCCGTCGGCGAGCGGCAGCGCGGCCGCGGTGTGCGACTGGCCGGACGCCCGGTAGCTGACGGCGCTGTAGGAGCCGCCGCCGGTGGGGAGCTGGGTGACGACGCCTTCGACTCTCACGGGGTGGGCGCCGATCCGGTCGGCCTGGTCGGCCTGGCGCCAGCCGAGCAGGCACATGCCGACGGCCAGCACGGCGCTGAGCACGGCGGCGAGGTACCAACCACGGCCCATCCGCGGGGATCGCGGCGGGGGGACGGTCGCGGATCGCATGGTTCCTGTCCTGGCTTGCCTTCGGGGCCTGGGACACGGCCCCGCCACCCGCGGGCACGGGCGGTAGGTGGTGAGGGTACGGAGTGAGCTGTCCGGGATCGTATCCGCTGGCGGGCCCTCAGGTCACGGCGAAGGGGGAATCACCCCACAGGGTGGACAGTGGAGTTCGGCGGCACACGAAGGAAGTGCCGTACGCCGCAAGGAAGTCCGACTACCGGCGAGTACGTCGCCCGGTTCCCGGCCTCGTTCAGCGCCGCCGGTACACCAACCGCCCGCCCAGTACGGCGGCCAGGCAACCGCCCGGCGATGGTTGGGCGAAGCCCTCCCCAACGGCCGGGAACACCGCGAAGTCGGCCCGGCCGCCCGCCGCCACCCGGCCGTGCACGGCCGCCGCGAGCGGCAGCACCGACAGCGGGTCCAGCGGGCCGTCTCCCAGGCCCAGCAGGCAGTCCCCCGCGCCCACCGCACCAGGGCCACCCCCGGCGCCTGGGCCACTCCCCGCCTCAGGGCCACCCCCCGTGCCAGGGCCGCCCGGCAGCGCGACCAGCCCGGAGCGCGCCACGGCCGTGCGCACCGCGGCCCGCTCGAACGGCCCGGCCACCGCCGTCACCCCGAACCCGAGCATCCGTTGCAGCCCGCGCCGGGCGCTCGCGCCGCAGCGCCCCTCGTCGGCGGAGCCCGTCAGCCCGTCCGCGACCGGCTCGACGCCGATCTCCTCGCGCGGGTCCGGGTGGTAGGCGTGTTCCAGCAGCCGGTGCCCGTACGGGTTGCGCAGCCCCGGCGTGAGCACCGCGGCGCCCCAGTCCCGCAGTCGCGCCCCCGGGTGCGCGGCGGCCAGTTCCCGGTACGGTCCGACGGCCTCGACGCGGTCACCGCGCACCAGCACCGCCCCGTCCGGGAGGGACGGGGCGGTGGGGTCGGCCGGGTCGGGCAGCACCAGGGCCGCCCGGTGCAGGGTCAGCACGGCGGTGCCCCGGGCCTCAGTTGTCCAGGATCTTCAGCTCGGGGTGCGCGGTGCCGCCCTCGATCGCCGTGGAGGCGATGTGCGAGGCGACCCGCGGGTCCACCGGGTCGTTGGCCGGGTCGTCCAGCACCCGCAGGTGCTCGTACGTGGTCGCGCGCTGCGCCGGTACGCGGTCGGCGGCCCGGATGAGGTGGATCAGCTCGGTGAGGTTGGAGCGGTGCTTGGCACCGGCCGCCGAGACGACGTTCTCCTCCAGCATGACCGAGCCGAGGTCGTCCGCACCGTAGTGCAGCGACAGCTGGCCGGCCTCCTTGCCGGTGGTGAGCCAGGAGCCCTGGATGTGGGCGATGTTGTCGAGGAACAGGCGGGCGATCGCGATCATCCGCAGGTACTCGAAGACGGTGGCCTGC
Source organism: Kitasatospora sp. NPDC059812 (assembly GCF_042732075.1). NCBI lineage: Bacteria > Bacillati > Actinomycetota > Actinomycetes > Kitasatosporales > Streptomycetaceae > Kitasatospora > Kitasatospora sp. NPDC059812. The sequence continues at coordinate 21,758 of NZ_JBHWIO010000054.1, read as the reverse complement.
GTCGAGCCCTTCAGGTGGTTGTTCTGCGGCTGGTAGGTGTAGGGGATGAAGGCCCGGAAGCCGCCGGTGCGGTCCTGCACGTCGCGGATCATCCGCAGGTGCTCGATCCGCTCGGCGTTGGTCTCGCCGGTGCCCATCAGCATGGTGGAGGTGGACTCCACGCCGAGGCCGTGCGCGGCCTCCATGATCTCCAGCCAGCGCTCGCCGGACTCCTTGAGCGGGGCGATCGCCTTGCGCGGCCGCGCGGGCAGCAGCTCGGCGCCGGCGCCGGCGAAGGAGTCCAGGCCGGCCCGGTGGATCCGGGTGATGGCCTCCTCGATCGAGACGCCCGAGATCCGGGCCATGTGGTCGACCTCGGAGGCGCCCAGGGAGTGGATCACCAGCTGCGGGAAGTCGGCCTTGATGGCCGAGAAAGCGCGCTCGTAGTACTCCACGCCGTAGTCCGGGTGGTGGCCGCCCTGGAACATGATCTGGGTGCCGCCCAGTTCGACGGTCTCGGCGCAGCGGCGCAGGATCTCGTCGAGCTCGCGGGACCAGCCCTTGTCGCTCTTCGGCGGCACGTAGAAGGCGCAGAACTTGCACGCCGTCACGCAGACGTTGGTGTAGTTGATGTTGCGCTCGATGATGTACGTCGCGATGTGCTCGGTACCGGCGTAGCGGCGGCGGCGCACCGCGTCGGCGGCGGAGCCGAGCGCGTGCAGCGGCGCCGAGCGGTACAGCTCCAGCGCCTCCTCCGGGGTGATCCGGCCACCGCCGGCGGCCCGGTCGAGCACGGCCTGCAAATCGGTGCTGGGCGCATCGAGGGTGGTCGCTGCGAGCTCGGTCACCTGGCCGCCTTCTCTCTCTCGGATACTGCAGTTCTCGGCGCTGCCGCCCCCGGACGACGGGCGTCCGGGTACGGCCGAACCAGCCTACGCCAGGCCTTTCGAGCGTCCGCGTCAGCCCGCTGCCCGTCGGCCCCGGAGCACCTGAGCACCTGAGCACCTGAGCCGGCGCACCGGAGCACCGGAGCGCCCCGCCGCACTCAGCCGACCGGCAGCGCCGCCGGCTCCAGCAGCCGCACCGCGACGTCCGACGCGAAGCCGCTGTCGTGCGCGACCCGGCGGGCGAACTCGGCGACGCCGGCCAGCTGCCGCTCGCCGAGCGAGAAGTCGAGGGCCTCGCTGAAGTACCGCTCCAGCACGTCCGCGCCGAAGGCCTCCCAGCGGGCGGCCTGTTCGGCGACCTTGGCGGCCTCGACCAGTGAGAGGTCGCGGGACTCCAGGAAGGCCCGGTGCACGGCCGCGGTCAGTTCCGGACGGCGCTCGGCGAACTCGCGGCGCACGGCCCAGACGGCGAAGACGAACGGCAGGCCGGTCCACTCCTTCCACATCTCGCCGAGGTCGTGGACGGTCAGTCCGAGGTCGGCGGCCTGGCCGAGGTAGGCGCGCAGCGCCGGGTCGCCGATCAGGACGGCGGCGTCGGCCTCGGCGAGCATCGAGCTGAGGTCGGGCGGGCAGCTGAAGTAGTCGGGGCGGACGCCCTCGCGTTCCTCCAGCAGCAGCCGGGCGAGCCGGACGGAGGTGCGGCTGGTGGAGCCGAGGGCGACGCGGCGGCCGTCCAGGTCGGCGAGCGGCACCTTGCTGACGATGAGGCAGGACATCACCGGGCCGTCGCTGCCGACCGCGATGTCGGGCAGGACCAGCAGGTCGTCGGCGTTGCGCAGGTACTCCACGCAGGTGATCGGACCGATGTCCAGCGAGCCGTCGACGAGCTGGTCGCTCAGCTTCTCCGGGGTGTCCTTGGTGAGGTCGAGGTCCAGCAGGTTGCCGGTCCTGGCGAGGCCCCAGTAGAGGGGTACGCAGTTCAGGAACTGGATGTGGCCGACGCGAGGCCTGACCGGGGTGTGTTCCTGGGGCTCCCACGATTGTCCGTCCGGTGCTGCCACTGCGCCGCTCCCTTGTACTGTTCGTGCGCTTTCCCGCAGCGTATGCCTGCTGTTCACAAAGGCCTGCACCGGGCACCCGACACGCGCTCGCGAGGCCTGCGGGACGCGCCTGCGAGGGCCCACGACACGCGTCGTGGGGGCCGCAGTTCACCCCTGGTCGTCACAGCGACCGCATGCTAGCGTTGCCCTCAGTTGCAGTTTGATTCCCCTTGCAGTACTTGAAGCCTGCGGAGCATGTAACCGCGGGCTTTTTGTAGTTTTTCAGCAATATCGAAAAACTTCGGACTCGTCCGGAGGCAGGGCGATCAGCGCAGCGGACCGGGTGCCACACGGTGTGGCCCCGACACGTCCCTCGCAAGGAGAACGGCATGGCCACGGGAACCGTCAAGTGGTTCAACGCTGAGAAGGGCTTCGGCTTCATCGCCCAGGAGGGCGGCGGCCCCGACGTCTTCGTCCACTACTCCGCCATCAACGCGAGCGGCTTCCGCTCGCTGGAGGAGAACCAGGCGGTGAACTTTGACGTCACCCAGGGCCCGAAGGGCCCGCAGGCGGAGAACGTCACCCCCATCTGACCATCTTCTGATGTTCTGATCGCTCGGGACCCCAGCGGGTCCGTCGGCGGCTCCCGACAGCCGTCACCATGAGCACAAGAGCAACACCCAAGGGGGCCCGCCCAACCGGCGGGCCCCCTGCCTTTTCCCCTGGCCGCCGCCCCGGAGAGCAGCACACGAGCACGCGCCAGCACCCGCGCCCCCGCGCCCCAGTGGCACGCACAAGGGCCCGCTGCCGCACCGGGGAACGGTGCTGGAGCGGGCCCTTGTCGCCGAGCCGGCGGGGATCAGGCGGCCACCGGGGCCGCCTTGTCCGCCTGCGCCGGGACGACGGCCGACGGCGCGTCCTCGTACAGGTCGCCGGAGGGGCGGTTGTAGGCGGCGACGTCGAGGATCTTCTCCCGCGAGGCCACCAGGACCGGTACCAGCACCTGGCCCGCGACGTTGGTCGCGGTGCGCATCATGTCGAGGATCGGGTCGATGGCGAGCAGCAGGCCGACACCCTCCAGGGGCAGGCCCAGGGTGGAGAGGGTGAGCGTCAGCATGATGATCGCACCGGTGAGGCCCGCGGTGGCGGCCGAGCCGACGACCGAGACGAAGGCGATCAGCAGGTAGTCCCGGATGCCGAGGTCGATGTTGTAGACCTGGGCGACGAAGATCGCGGCGATCGCCGGGTAGATCGAGGCGCAGCCGTCCATCTTGGTGGTGGCGCCGAACGGCACGGAGAAGGACGCGTACTCGCTGGGGACGCCGAGGCGCTCGGTGACGCGGCGGGTGACCGGCAGGGTGCCGACCGAGGAGCGCGAGACGAAGGCCAGCTGGATCGCGGGCCAGGCGCCCTTGAAGAAGTTGACCGGGTTCAGGCCGGCGGCGAACTTGAGCAGCAGCGAGTAGACGACGAACAGCACCAGCGCGCAGCCGACGTAGATGTCGAGGGTCAGCGTGGCGAAGGGCTTGAGCAGGTCCCAGCCGTACTTGGCGACGGACTTGCCGATCAGGCCGAGGGTGCCGAGCGGGGAGAGCCGGATGACCCACCACAGGGCGGTCTGGGTCAGCTCCAGGACGGACTCGCTGAGCTTGAGGACCGGCTCGGCCTTGCTGCCGAGCTTGATGATCGCCGCGCCGACCACGACCGCCATGAAGACGATCTGCAGGACGTTCACCTTGGCGAAGGCGTCGACGATGTTGGTCGGGAAGATCCCGGTCAGGAAGTCGATCCAGGAGCCCTTGGAGTCGAGCGCCTTGAGGCCGTCGGTCTTGAGGTTGGTGCCCTGGCCGGGGTTGGTCAGCAGGCCCAGGCCCAGGCCGACGGCCACCGCGATCAGCGAGGTGATCATGAACCAGAGCAGCGTGCGGGTCGCCAGGCGGGCCGCGTTGGTGACGTTGCGCAGGTTGGCGACGCTCACCACGATCGCGGTGAACACCAGCGGCGGGACGGCCAGCTTGAGCAGCTGGACGAAGATCTTGCCGATGGTCTCCAGGGTGGTGGCCAGCCAGGAGATGTCGGCGGCGCGGGCCAGGTAGCCCAGGCCGACGCCGAGCAGCAGGCCGCCGACGATCTGGACCCAGAACGGGGTCTTGCGGATTCTCGCGAGCACGGACGGCGACGGGGTCGCCTCGGGCGCTGTGGACATGACGGTGCGGCTCCGGGGGAGGGCGTTGCTGACGGTGGGGTGTGGCGGAGGAGGCGGCACGGCGCGCGGGCCGGGTGGGGAGGTCCCGGCCCCCGGTCAGGGGCGTGCCGCCGGGATACAGCTCGTGGCGCGACAACGGCGCGGGCTGTCCACAGCACCGGTCAGAGCGCACCGGCGGGCGGCGCCGGGCAGCGAGCCCTGGCCGTTCTTCCGCGATGCGTCTGAGGTGGTCATGGCCGACACATTAGCAGCAAAGGTTTGAGATGTTCAAAGTAGTTGTTTGAGGTTGGGGTGAGATCCGGACACGAACGAAGCTGACGCACCATCAGATCATCCCCACCGGCCCGATTGACCGCTGAGCGGTTATACGTATAACTTTGACGGCGTCCCCGCCCTCGCCTGCCCAGACCGGAGAAGACGCCGATGGGCTACCTCGCCCTGCTCCGCGCCCCCCACGTCAGCCGCCTGCTCCTCGGCACCCTGCTCGGCCGCCTGCCCGCCGGCATGACCGCCCTGGTGATCGCCCTCGCCCTGCGCGAGGCCGGCGCGCCGTACGGGCGGATCGGACTGGCCACCGCCGCCTACGCGATCTCCGCCGCCGTCGGCGGGCCGGTGCTCGGGCGGATCGTGGACCGCACCGGGCAGCCCCGCGTCCTGCTCGCCTCCGCCGTGCTCGCCGGCGGCGGGTACGCGCTGCTCGCCCTCGCCCCCGGCTCCGGGATCGCCGCCCCGCTCGGCGCCGCGATCGCCGGGCTCGCCATGCCCCCGCTCGAACCCTGCCTGCGCTCGCTCTGGCCGGACGTGGTGGAGGAGGAGCAGCTCGACACCGCCTACGCCTTCGACTCCGCCTCCCAGCAGATCCTCTACGTGGCCGGCCCGCTGGCCGTCGCCGGGATCGCCGGCCTGTTCAGCCCGGTCGCCGCGCTCTGGATGGCCGCCGGACTGGGGCTGGCCGGCGCGCTGATCGTGGCCACCACCGCCCCGGCCCAGGCCTGGCGCGCCCCGGCCCGCGCACACTCTGCCGGGCTGCTCGGCCCGCTGCGCTCCCCCGGCCTGGTGCTGCTGCTGGTCGGACTGGCCGGGGCCGGCTGGGCGGTCGGCGCGCAGAACGTGCTGTTCATCGCCTACGCCGAGCACCACGCCGACGCCCTGCCCGGCGGCGCGGGCACCCTGCTGGCGCTGGCGGCGCTCGGCGGCCTGCTCGGCGCGCTCGCCTACGGCGCGGTGAAGTGGCGCAGCAGCACGGCCACCCGCACCTGGGTCATGGCGCTCGCGATGGCCGCGTCCTACCTGCCGCTGGTGCTGCTGCCCGGGCCGTACCCGATGGCCGCACTGGCCTTCCTCTCCGGGATCGGGCTGGCGCCGCTGCTGGCGGCGGCGTTCGTGCTGGTCGCCGAGCTGGCGCCGACCGGGACGGTGACCGAGGCGTTCGCCTGGCTGGTGACGCTGTTCGCGACGGGCAACTCGCTCGGCTACGCGGTGTCCGGCAACCTGGCCGAGGACTCGCTGCGGCCGGTGGCGCTGTGCGCGGCGGGCGGGATCGCCCTCGGCGCCCTGCTGCTGTTCGGCGCCCGCCGCTGGTTCCACCCGGTGCCGCCGGCGCCGTCGGTGCAGCCGGTGCAGCCGGTGCCGGTGGGCTGAGGCCCCCCACAGACGACCGCGCCCACCGGGGTCTGGCCGGCGGGCGCGGTCTTTCGTTCTCCCCTACTACTACCTACTGCTTCGCGCCCCGCCCCGGCCCGCCGACCGCCGGCGCGGTGGAGGAGCGCAGCACCAGCGAGGTGGCCAGCGGCGGGACGGGCGCCGCCCGCTCGCCGCGCAGCAGGCCCGCCAGCGCCGCCGCGCCGACCCGGCCCAGCTCCTCGCCGGGCAGGTCGACGGTGGTCAGCGGCGGGGCCAGCAGCGCGGCCACCGCGACGTTGTCCATGCCGACCACCGACAGGTCGGCCGGCACCCTCAGCCCCAGCTCGGCGGCGGCCTGGTACACCCCGGAGGCGACCACGTCGTCGTCGCAGATCACCGCGCGCGGGCGGTCCGGGCGCTCCAGCAGGCGGTGCGCCACGCTCCGCGCGGCCGGCTGGCCCTCGTTCAGGCTCACACCCAACTCCACGACTTCCAGGTCGAGTTCGGCGGCGACCTGCTCGAACGCGGCCTGCCGCACCCGGAACGTGTACGCGGAGTGGGTGGAGCGCAGCCGCCCGATCCGGCGGTGGCCGAGCCCGGCCAGGTGCTCGACGGCGGCGCGCATCCCGCCCGCCACGTCGAGTTCGACGGTCGGCCGGGCCCGGTCGGTGCCCGGGTCGGCGTCGAGGAAGACGGCGGGGGTGTCGGCGGGCAGCTCGCCGAGCTGGCTGTCGTCCGGGGAGCAGATCAGCAGGCCGTCGAAACGACTGGTGGTGGCGGCCTCGGCGAGGGTGGCGCTCCCCCAGCCGGAACTGACCACGACCGCCAGGCCGTGCCGGCCGGCCTCCTCGTGGACGCCCTCCAGCACCCGGCCGAAGAACGGGCCGAGGATGTTCGGCACCGCCAGCAGGATCATCCCGCTACGGCCGAGCCGCAGCTGCCGGCCGGCCGCCTGCGGGCGGTAGCCGAGGCTGCGGGCGGCCTCCCGGACCCGCTCCCGGGTGGCGTCGGAGACCCTGCGGCCGGCCTCGGCGCCGGAGAAGACCAGTGAGACGGTGGCTTGGGAGACCCCGGCGAGCCTGGCCACGTCCCGGCCGGTGGGCCGGCGCACCGGGGCCGGCCAGGTCCCGGCCTCCGCCTCGACGGGCGCCGCCTCGACGGACGACCCGCGCAACGCGGACGGCCCGGACGGCGGGTCGGCCGGTCCGGGCTCGGAAGCCGCAGAAGCGGAAGCGGGGTCGGGGTCGGAAGCGGAGGCGTCCGAGGCGGCGGAGTCGGGCACGGCGGCTGCGGTCGCGGGTCCGGCCGGGGTCAGCTCTGCCGGACGGCGGCCGTCCGGGCCGCCTCGTCGACGGCGTCCTCCTCGGCGTTCTGCGCGGCGATCCGCTCGGCGGTGCGGCTGCGCAGGCCGGAGACCTTGGTGGTGATCTGGGCGGACATGTCGTCGCGCTGACGGCTCAGCAGCACGTAGCTGAGCGGCGCGGACGCGATCGCGGCCAGCAGGAACAGGAAGATCACGCCGGCCTGGCCGCTGACCGGGATGATCTTGAAGTGCCCGAGCAGCAGGGCGACCAGCAGGCAGCCGAGGAAGATGCTGACCCGCAGGGAGGTGTAGCGGAGCGTGGCGTGCGACTTCTCCTGGCCGGTGCTGCTCACGGGACACATCCTTTTCACTGGTCTGGCTTTTCACTGGTCTGGGCGGGGGCCGGTCTCCCAGTGAAGCATGCCTGACGGGCGGCGAGGGGAAGGGGGCGCCCGTCCCCCGCCCGCCGCCGCCCGACCGGACCCGCCGCTCAGCGCAGGTCGAGCCAGAGGGTGATGTCGTCGCGGTCGTCCCCGGGGGCGACCCGGATCGCGGCCGGCACCCGGCCGACCTCCCGGTAGCCGCAGCGGGTGTAGAAGCGCTCCAGGCCCTGGCCGCCGCGCGCGGTCAGCCGCAGGCTCTCCAGGCCCCACTCCCGGGCTATCCGCTCGGCCTCGGCGAGCAGCCGGGCACCGTAGCCGCGGCCCTGGCAGTCGGGGTGCACCATGACCCGCTTGAGCATCCGCCAGTGCTCCATCAGGTCGAAGCGCATCGACTCGAAGAAGAGGACACCGACCAGCCGGCCGGTGTCACTCTCGTGGGCGACCAGCAGCCGGTCCGGGCCGTCCGGCTCGACCCCGGCGAACTGGTGGTCGGCGGTGTCCCAGACCTCGTCCTCCGTCACCGGCGCCACGAAGCCGACCGCGCCGCCGGCGTTGGTGACGTCGGCCCACAGTCGGACGACGGCGGTGCGCAGGTCCGGGTCGAGCTTCGGGTCCAGGGTGAAGGTGAGCGCCATGGTCGCGGAGCCTAGCCCTCCGGTCCGACAGGCCCCCGGCCCGCCCTACGAGAGGGCCGGGACGGGGCGGTCCGGCCGGCTGGTGCGCAGCGCCAGGCAGAGCCCGACGGCGACCACGCACAGGGCGCCGGCGCCGTACCAGGTGAGGTCGTAGTTCCCGAGCGCGTCGCGGGCCAGGCCCGCCAGCCCGGCGACGACGGCCGCGCCGATCTGGTGGCTGGCCAGCACCCAGCCGAAGACGATCGGGGCGTCCCCGCCGAAGTGCCGGCGGCACAGCGCGACGGTCGGCGGCACGGTGGCCACCCAGTCCAGGCCGTAGAAGATGACGAAGGCCAGGATCGGCGGTTGCAGCGAGCCGGCGAGCAGCTGCGGCAGCAGGAGCAGCGAGATCCCGCGCAGCCCGTAGTAGGTGACCAGCAGGATCCGGGAGTCGACCCGGTCGGTGAGCCAGCCGCTGAAGATGGTGCCGACCACGTCGAAGACGCCGATCATGGCGAGCAGGCCGGCCGCGGTGGTCACCGGCATGCCGTGGTCGTGGGCGGCCGGGATGAAGTGGGTGCCGACCAGGCCGGCGGTGGTGGCGCCGCAGATCGCGAAGGAGCCGGACAGCAGCCAGAACGCCCGGCTCCGGGCGGCGTCCCGCAGCACCCGCAGCGAGCGGGTCAGGGCGCGGCCGTCGGCGGCGGGCGCCGGCGGCTCCTCGGTCGCCCCGTACGGGAGCAGGCCGAGGTCGGCGGGCCGCTCGCGCATCAGCAGCAGGACGGGGACGGCGACCGCGCTGGCCGCGAGCGAGACCACGATCACCGCCGAGCGCCAGCCGTGGTGCTCGACCAGCCAGGCGCCGACCGGCAGGAACACCAGGTTTCCCGCTGCCCCGGCGGCGGTCAGCACGCCGGTGACCAGGCCCTGGCGGGCCTGGAACCAGCGGCCGGTGATGGTGGTGGCGAAGGCGCCGGCCATCGAGCCGCTGCCCAGGCCCACCAGCACGCCCCAGCAGAGCACCAGTTGCCAGGGCTCGCGCATCAGCATGGTGAGCCCGGAGCCGACCGAGATGGTCAGCAGCGCGCAGACCACCACCAGGCGCACGCCGAAACGGTCCATCAGGGCGGCGGCGAAGGGGGCGGTGAGGCCGTAGAGGGTCAGGTTGACGGAGGTGGCGCTGGATATCGTCCCGAGCGACCAGCCGAACTCGTTGTGCAGGGCGTCCATCATCAGGCTGGGCGTGGACCGGAAGCCGGCCGAGCCGAGCAGGACCAGCAGCGAGACACCGGCCACCACCCAGGCGTAGTGCACCCGGAAGCGGGTCGGACGGGCGGGGCGGACGGGTCCTTCGGGGGCGGGCGCGGGGGCGGGGGCGGGGGCGTTGCGTTCGGTCACGCGGACGAGTGTCCCGAAGCGGCGCGGCCGCGACGAGTGGCCTGAATGACAGCTTTCGCAAGAATCGGGCCACGGTCCCGGCATACCCTGGCCCGAACCGGCCGGACTGGCCCGAACCGAACCGAACCAACCGACCCGACCGACCGACCCGACCGACCCAACCGGTCCGGGCGGCCGCACCACCGAAGGGGAACGGCATGGCCCACCTGGTCGCGGTACTCGCCCTCGACGGCGTGATCGCCTTCGAACTCGGCATCCCCGCCCGCATCTTCGGCGGCGCCAAGGACCCGGCCGGGCGGCCGCTCTACGAGGTCGCCACCTGCACGCTGGACGGCCGGCCGATCGCCACCAGCGCGGACTTCCGGATCAGCGTCGACCACGGGCCCGAACTGCTGGAGCGGGCCGACACGGTGGTGATCCCGGCCTCCGCCGACGCGAGCACGGCCACCGTCGACGCCGCCTTCACCCCCGAACTGGCCGCCGCGCTGGGCCGGATCCGGCCCGGCACCCGGCTGATGTCGATCTGCACCGGGTCCTTCCTGCTGGCCGCCGCCGGGCTGCTGGACGGCCGCCCGGCCACCACCCACTGGCGCTACACCCGGCGCTTCGCCGAGCTGTACCCGAAGGTGCGGCTGGACCCGGACGTGCTCTACACCGACGACGGCGACGTCCTCACCTCCGGCGGGGTGGCCGCCGGGGTGGACCTGTGCCTGCACGTGGTCCGCCGCGACCACGGCAGCGCGGTGGCCAACGCGGTGGCCCGCAACTGCCTGGTGCCGCCGTGGCGCGAGGGTGGCCAGAAGCAGTACGTCGAGGCCCCGAGCCCGGTGGACTCCACCGGCCAGGGCACCGCCGCCGTCCGCGCCTGGGCGCTGGAACACCTGGACCAGCCGCTGGCGCTGAGCCGGCTCGCCGACCGGGCGGGCATGAGCCTGCGGACCTTCACCCGGCGCTTCCGCGAGGAGACCGGCGCCAGCCCCGGGCAGTGGCTCACCGTGCAGCGCACCGAGCGGGCCCGGCAGCTGCTGGAGCGCACGGACCTGACGATCGACCAGGTCGCCCGGGAGTCCGGTTTCGGCACCGCCGCCTCGCTCCGGCTGCAACTGCGCGGCCGGCTGGACGTCGCCCCGAGCGCCTACCGGCGAACCTTCCGCGCCGTCTCCGGGTGACCCCGGGCGGCTTCAGGTGCCCTGGACGGCTCTCGGCCGAGTGGCCGGAAAGCGCCGCCGGACGACGGCGGATCGGACGGCGGGGGGGGGGGCGGCTCGCGCACACCACCACCCCCCGGCGCCGACCGCCCCACACTCCACGCCACGAGAGAACGACAACCCACACCCCCGCACCCCA
>NZ_JBHWIO010000054.1:0-10968 GCF_042732075.1 Kitasatospora sp. NPDC059812 | reverse complement strand
CCGGGGCGCTTTTCGGGCCCGCGCCTCTCCGCGCGCGTGGGCGGTCCACCCCCGCCGCTCGCCCTCCGCGCCCCCGCCGCCCCCCGGCCGCGTGCACCCCGAGCACGGCGCGGCCGGCCACCATCCAATCGCGACGCGCGGGCCCTGAACCCGCGCCGCACCCTCCGCACTCGCCAAGGAGCGCCCGCGACCGGCGGTCCACGGCCCCCCTGCTGGCGTGGTCCCCCTGGACAACAGCACCGCGGCGGCGTTCGGGCGTCCCCTCGGCGTCCCCTCACTGACGGAGAGCCGCACCCAAGCGTGATCAGTCGGATACGTCACGTCAATGGGTAGTCCGAAATTCGGAATGGTTGCGTCAACTTTCGGCCGGTGATCTCCGCCAGTGATCTCCGCCGACGATCACCGGCGGGAACGGCAGCGAACCGAGCAGGCCCCGGGCTGCCGCTGCCGCTACTGCGCCAACGCCGCCCAGTCCACGCCCGCCAGCGGGTCCGCCGGCCGGGCGTCCGCGCCGATCTCGCACCACACCCGCTTGCCCGAGCCGTCCGGGAACCAGCCCCAGCGCTCGCAGAGCAGCTCGACCAGCTCCAGGCCGCGCCCGTTGGTGGCGTTCTCGTCCGCCCCGGCGTGCCGTGGGGCGGGGGCCGTCCGGCTGGCGTCGGCGACCTCCACCCGCAGCGGACCGGCCGGCTCACCGCCCGCCTGGTCCTCCTCCACCGGCAGGCAGAGCCGCAGCACCGCCGGACACCCGGTGTGCACCACGGCGTTGGTCACCAACTCGGAGACCACCAGCACCACCGTCTCGGCGACCGGCGCGTCCGGGTCCACCCCATGGTTCAGCAGCCGCGAGCGCACCCACCGACGGGCCCGGCCGACCTCGGCCGGGTCCGCCTGCACCGCCAGCTGTACCTGAAGAACCTGCACCGCTCCACCACCCGCACTCGCAGTTCGGCCATCGTCCCGATCGGGCCGGATCGTCCAGCCGGCGAACCCTCGCACATCGCCCGGTGCCGCCCGGGCCCTCGGCCGGGCTCCCGCCCGGCGCTCACCCGAGCTGTCCCGTCCGGGCCAACTCGTCCGGGCCAACTCGTCCGTCGCGCACTGGCCGCGACTCGATTACGCCTCAGGATGAGTGGGCGGACGGACCTCGGCAAGCGCTTCGGGCATATTCCAGCGATCGGGGGACAGCGCAGTGCATACTGTCCCGTTCACTCTCGCGAGCCTCGTACCGGCACTCGTCCGGCCCGGGCCGACCCGCCGGTCCCGCAGTGGCGAACCTACCTCCGGACGCCCCGCGCACCCGGCCCGCCACTCGCGAACCACCCGTGCGACATATGTCCAACGGCCTTCGAACAGCGGCCTCCACGGACCGCCCCGCGCACGGGCCACCGGTACGAGCGACGACCGGGCGCCGGGCCGGGTGACGATCCGGATGACGGCCCGGGTGACGATCCGCAGGCCCGGGTTCCGTTCTTCGGGGAATGCTCCCGCCGCCGACCGGCCGCAAGATACCGTTGGGTACGCCAGCGAAACCCGGGCAGGAGGGTGGTTCCCGATGGCCACCCCCGACCGCGCGCCGCGCTGGGACGAGCAGCTCCAACGCCGCCTCGCCCGCGGCGAGGAGACCGCGCTCGGCGAGATCTACGACCAGCTCGCGCCGATGGTGCACGGACTGGCCGGGCGGATACTCGCCGACCAGGCCGCCGCCGTCCAGCTCACCCGGGAGATATTCGCCCACGTCTGGGAGCACCCCGAGGACTTCGACCCCGCCCAGGGCTCGCTGCGCTCCTGGCTCGGCGCGCTCACCCACCGCCGTGCGGTCGACCGGCTGCGGGCGCGGCGGGCCGCCGAGCGGGTACCGGGCGGCCCGGGCAGCGGACTTGACGGCCCGGGCGGCGGCGAGGGCGCGGCCGAGGCGGAGATCCGCGCCGTGGCCACCGCCGCGCGCATGCAGTACGTGGTGGACTCCCTGCCCCAATCCCTGCGTGAGACCATCGCGGTGACGTACTACGACGGCCGCACCTACCAGGAGACGGCCCGGCTGCTCGGCATCAGCGAGCAGGCCGCCAAGCAGCGGATGCGGCTCGGCCTGGAACTGCTGGCCACCGAACTGGCCGAGGAGCGCGCCCGCCACGACGAGCGGCACGGCCGCGAGGACGGCCGGGCCGACGACCGGGACCACCGGGACGACGCGGGCGACAGGGACGACGGGGACAGGGGCGCATGAGCGAGCGGAGCGAGCCCACCACCGAGGAGCGCCACGACGCCCTGCGCTCGCTGCTCGGCGCCTGGGCCCTCGGCGCCTGCCCGAACCGTGACGCCGCCGAGCTGGAGCAGCACCTGCGCACCTGCCCGGAGTGCGCCGAAGAGGCCGCCCGGCTGCGTGAGGCGGCGGGGTGGCTCGCCCTGGACGAGCCGCTCGACCAGCCCAACTCGCTGCGCCAGCAGGTGCTCGACTGGTGCCTGGCCCGCCGCCCGGCCGAACTGCCCGTCCCCGCCTGGGGCATGCCGTACACCGCTGAGACGGCCAAGCTCGACGCGCTGCTGCGCGACCTCGGCCCGGAGGAGTGGCAGGAGGTGGCCGACCTGCCGTGGCACGGCGGCACCGGGCGGCTGCGTCCGGCCGAGGTGCTGTGCCATCTCGCCGCCGTGGACGGCTATCTGGCGCTCGCCCTCGGCCTGCCCGACCCGGTGCCGGCCGGCCCGGGCGCCACGCCGGCCCCGGCCGCCCGGCGGGTGCCGCCGCAGGAGCCGCCCGCGCGGCCGCCGGCGCCCCTGCTCCTGCCCCGGGTCCCGCTGCAGGGCGGGCCGTACGCCGGGATCGCCGAGCGCACCGCCCGGCTGGTCGCCGACCGGGCCGGCCTCCCGCCGCAGTCGGTGCGGGAGCGGTGGCGGCGGCAGACCCACGACCTGGTGCGCACCGCCGCGCTCGCCCCGCGGGGCAACACCCCCGTCGACTACGGCTTCGCCGTGCTGCCGCTGCGCGACGCCTTCGTGGACCGCGCCTTCGAGTGCTACGTGCACGGCGAGGACGTGGCCCGCGCGGTCGCCTACCCGTACGACCCGCCGGCGCCCCAGCACCTGCGGCAGATGGTGGACCTGGCGGTCCGGATGGTCCCGCGGGCACTGGCCGACCTGCGCGCCGCCCGCGCCACCCGTCCCGAGCCCGCCGGGGCGCCGGACCTCCCGCCCGTGGCGGGCCAGGGCCAAGGCCGGGGCCGGCGGCTGCGGCTGGTGATCGACGGCCCGGCGGCCGGCGAGTGGCTGATACCGCTGGACGGGCCGGAGTCGGGGCCGTCCGGCGGCGAGCCGGTGGCCTCGATGGTGCTGGACGGCCTGGAGCTCTGCCAGTTGGCCGCCGCGCACCGCGATCCGGACCGGCTGCCGGTCGGCGAGCACGGCGACCGGGCCGCGATCCGCGAGGTGCTGCACGCCCTGCCGCTGCTGTCGCGGCCGTAAACGGCCACAGCCGCGCCGACCGTCCCAACTGCGCGCCCCGACCTCGCTACGCGAAGACCACCGTGCGGGTGCCGTTCAGCAGCACCCGGTGCTCGCTGTGCCACTTCACCGCACGGGCCAGCGCCTGGCACTCGACGTCCCGGCCGAGCGCGACCAGCTGGTCCGGGGTGACGTCGTGGGTCACCCGGGCCACCTCCTGCTCGATGATCGGGCCCTCGTCGAGGTCGGCGGTGACGTAGTGCGCGGTGGCGCCGATCAGCTTCACGCCCCGGGCGTGCGCCTGGTGGTAAGGCTTGGCGCCCTTGAAGCTCGGCAGGAAGGAGTGGTGGATGTTGATCACCCGGCCGGACAGCGCGGTGCACAGCTGGTCCGAGAGCACCTGCATGTAGCGGGCCAGCACGACCAGTTCGACGTCCTCCTTGGCGACCAGGTCCAGCAGCTGCTGCTCGGCGTCGGCCTTGGTGTCCCGGGTGACCGGGATGTGGTGGAACGGGACGCCGTAGCTCTCGGTCAGGTCGCGCAGGTCGGTGTGGTTGGACACCACCGCGGCGATCTCCACCGGCAGGGCGCCGATCCGGGTGCGGTAGAGCAGGTCGTTCAGGCAGTGCCCGAACTTGCTGACCATGAGGACGATCCGCATCCGCTGCTCGGTCGGGTGGATCTGCCAGTCCATCCCGAACGAGGCCCCGATCGCCGCGAAGCTGGCCCGCAGCTTGTCGGCGGTGACCGGCTCGGCGGCGGAGAAGTGCACCCGCATGAAGAACAGCCCGCTGTCCCCGTCGCCGAACTGCTGGCTGTCGATGATGTTGCAGCCGGTCATGAAGAGGTAGCTGGAGACGGCGTGGACGATGCCCTGCTTGTCGGGGCAGGACAGCGTGAGGACGTACTGGGCGCTGGCCGGCTGCTGGTCCACTGGGGGTATCCCGTCCTGAGGTCGTGGCGTTCGTGGGTGGTCCAGCGTGTCACATCCTGGACAGTCGCCGCCCCGCTGCCCGTACTGCGGGACGGCACTGCTCAGCGGCCCGACCGAAAGCCCGACCAGGCACCCGGTTAGGCCGCCGACCAGGCGCCCGGCCGGCGGCCCCGCCGTGGACCCGGACTCAGACCCAGGCTCAGACCCGGGTGAGGATGCGCAGCACGTCCAGCGACTTGGGCGCCGCGTCCGGGTCGTCCCCGTCGTTCACCGCCAGCGCGACGTGCGCCTCGCGCGCGGCCCGGACCGCCTCCGGCCAGCCGGGGTGGCCGAAGTAGGCGGAGGCGTGGGCGTCCGCGCCGACCTCGTGCAGCAGCTGGACCACGCGCAGCACCGCGACGTCGACCAGGGCGGCCTCGGCGGAGTCGCGGAAGATCGTGCCCACGTACTTCTCGGCCGACCAGTGGTCCAGCCAGGTGTCCTCGACCAGCCGGTAGACGGCGTCGGTCACGTCGCCGTACCCCTCCCGGCCGTTCAGCCAGGTCTCCTGCTGGAAACCGGGGTCGGACAACATGTGCAGCGCCGAGCGCAGTCGGGCTCGCCAGCGCCACCAGGGCAGGTCGTTGAGCGGCATGCCGTTCATCGTGCTGGAGCGGTGGCCCGGACGAGAAGTGTTTCGGGCAGACCGATGCGAAGAATCTGTGCTGGCGGACATGGAGAACGATCGTACGTTCCCTGTCCGTTCGTACTCCACTCCCGATCTACACGCGTGCCCCGCCGGATTTCAGCTCCCGTTATCCGACCGTTCGCACTTCGGCCCTCTCGGCGTGTGGCGCCGGGGCTTGGCTTGCTCCGGTGCGCCGGATGGCGCCCCAGAGAGGGAAGACCGATGACCAGCCGAAGGGACCCGTTCCAACCCCGGCACCAGTTCGCGCGGCGCCGCCGCCGCCCGATCGCCGCAGCCGCCACCGCCGCGGCCCTGCTCCCCACCCTCTTCTCGGCCTCCGCGTGCGGCGGACCGGCCGATGCCTCCACCAACGGCGGCGACCTCACCGTGATGACCTGGTCCCCGTCCGGCACCGGCTCCGCCGACCGGCCCGGCATGACCGCGCTCGCCGAGGCGATCGGCCGGGACGTCAACCTCAAGGGCGGGCTGAACGGCCGCCGGCTGCAGGTGCTCACCTGCAACGAGCACAACACCTCCGAAGGCGCCAAGGCCTGCGCCCAGCGGGCGGTGGACGCCAAGGCGGTCGCCGTGATCGGCTCCTACAGCCAGTACGGCTTCGACTTCATGCCCGTCCTGGAGCGCGCCGGCATCCCCCTGATCGGCGGCTACGGGCTCTCCCAGCCCGAGTTCAGCAGCCCGCTCTCGTACCCGGTGGACGGCGGCATGCCCGCGCTGATCGGCGGCAGCGGCCGTCAGCTGGTCGAGGCCGGCTGCAAGGCCGTCGCGCTGGTCCGCCCGGACACCCCGTCCGGCGACAACCTGCTCGGCTACCTGGCCAACGCGCTCAAGCCGGCCGGCATCAAGCTGCTCGACGTCAAGGCGCCCGAGCAGTCCACCGACTACACGGCGGTGGCCCGCAAGGCGATCGGCAAGGACGAACCGGCGAACTGCGTCACCAGCGCCCTCGCCGCCGAGCCGACCGGCAACCTGCTGGACTCCTACCGCCGGCTGAACCCGAGGAACACCCGGTTCGCCTCGGTGATCGGCAGCGTGCAACAGTCGGTGGTCGACTCCACCGGCGGCGACTCCGGCCCGCTGGCCGGCACCTACGTCACCAGCTGGTACCCGCCGGAGTCGGCGAAGGTCTGGGACGGGCTGCGCGCGGTGGTGCGCGCCGACGCCACCGGCGGCCACACCATCGACGTCTCCGATCCCGGCGTGCAGACCACCTGGGTCGCGTACGAGGTGTTCCGGCTGGTCGCCGAGAAGGTCGCGGCGTCCGGCCGGCAGGTCACCGAGAAGACCGTCACCGGGCTGCTGGACAGCGGCGAGGGCATCGACGTCGGGCTCACCCCGCCGCTGAACTGGGGCACCCCCAACATGCTGCCCAGCACCGAGTCACCGCGGCTGGTGAACACCTGGGTCACCTACCAGGTGGTCAAGGGTGGCCGGATGACCCTGCAGCAGCCGGGCTTCGTGGACATCCGCTGGGTGCTCACCGGGGGCCGCCCACCGGCGTGACGCCCGGGCGACGCAGAACGGACGACGAAGGACCAATGACGAAGGACGGACGACGAAGGGGCGGGCCGGCGGGCCCGTTCCCCCGTCGTCCTACAGGTCGCCGTCGCTGCGGCTGGGCAGGCCGGTCTGGGTGGCGATCGCGTTCCACAGGGTCGAGGCCTGCTTCTTCGCGGTGGTCGCCGCGCCGCTGGCCTGGACGGCGTTCTTGTAGTGCTGGTTGTCCAGCTTCTTGGGGTCGCAGGCGCCCTGCGAGTCCCCGGCCCAGGCCGCGTACTCGTCGTCGGCCTGCGCGGAGGCGGTCCACGCCGCGTTGAGCTGCTCGACCAGCTGCTGGCCGCCGGGCAGCTTGTCCGCCTTCAGCTGGCCGAGC
This sequence comes from Kitasatospora sp. NPDC059812, assembly GCF_042732075.1. Lineage (NCBI taxonomy): Bacteria > Bacillati > Actinomycetota > Actinomycetes > Kitasatosporales > Streptomycetaceae > Kitasatospora > Kitasatospora sp. NPDC059812. The sequence goes on along the minus strand of NZ_JBHWIO010000054.1, from coordinate 4,038 downwards.
TTGGTCTGGAGTTCGCGCCGCTTGCCGGCCGCGCCGGTGAGCGCTTGCTGCGACTCGGGCAGCTTGTCGCACTTCTGCACCGAGGCGACCGCGCCGACCACCGCCGAGCGGCTGTCGCTCGCGGTGCCGAGCAGGTCCGACAGCGGCTGCGCCTGGGCCTTGACCGCCGGGTCGACGGTGGTGCCCGAGCTGCTCGCGCTCGCCGTGCCGGGGGTGGCGCTGCCGGTGGCGGCCACCGGCAGGGTCTTCTTGGCGTCGGCGGCGGGGGTGGTTTCGTCCCCGTTCACCAGGACGGCGACCAGGATGCCGGCCGCCGCGAAGCCGGCCACCACCCCGCCGATGATCAGCTTGTTGGACGGGCGGCCGCCACGGGCGGCCGGGGCCTGCGCGCCCGCCTGGGTGGCGTCGAAGCCCTGCCCGTGGTCCTGGCCGTAGCCCTGCCCCTGCCCGTGGTCCTGGGCGTAGCCCTGGCCGTAGTTCTGCCCGTAGTCCTGACCGGGGTAGGCCGGCGCCGGCTGCGGCTGCCCGGCCTGCGAGTAGCCCTGGTAGCCGCCCGGACCGGGCTGCTGCGGGTAGCCGGCCTGGGACTGGCCCGTGGGGTAGCCGCCCGCGTGCGGGTCCGCGCCCGGGTACGGCGGGAGGTGCTGCGTCTCCGGCGCCGGCTCGTGCTGCGGGACGCCGTAACCGGGCTGCGGAGCACCGGCCCACGGGGCGGGCTGGGCCGGCATGGCCTGGGTCGGCCGCGCGTGCCCGCCCTCGCCGAGGTACTCCGGCTGCCCGGACGGCTGCCCCACCGGCGGCACGCCCGTCTGCCCCTGCGGGTGGCCCTGGGGATGACCCTGCGGCTGGCCCGGCACGCCGCCCTGGGTCTGGCCGGGCTCGGGGCGGAACAGGTCGTCCAGGTTGAAGTCACCCGAGTTGGGGTACGAGCGGCGCTGGCTCAACGCGATTCCTCACCTGTGCACGACCGCGCGCTGACGGCGGACCACATCTCGTCGGTTCTTGGGGGCATCACAGTTCCTTGGACGTCGCGCCCACGCTACCGGTTCGCCGAACCGGGTGGCCACGTGGGCGGGACATCCCTCACGCTCCCCTCACCCCGCCCCGCCGGGGCCCGGGGCCTTGGGCGGGCCCTGGTGCCCCGGGCGCGACACTAGGCGGCCTCCGCATCCGCCCTGGCGTGGAACTCGCGGACCACCCGCTGCTCCCGGTACGGCTCCAGCCGGCGCCGGAACTCGTCCAGGTACTCCACGCCCCGGTTGGACCGCAGCCCGCTCAGCAGCCGGACCGCCTGCGCGCCCGTCTCACAGGCGCGTTCGAGGTCCCGCTGCTGCAACTGGGCGGTGGCGAGCAGGACGAGGTCCACCGCGCGGCGGCGGACCCGGGTCGGCGGGTGCAGGTCGAGCGCCCGGCGGGCGTAGTGCTCGGCCTGGCCGGCCTGCTCCAAGTCCCGGTGACAGTGGGCCAGTTCGTCCGACAGATAGGCGTCGTCGAAGTGGGCGATCCAGTCCGGGTCGTCCTCCGGGCGGCGCTTCTCCATCATCTCCAGCGCCTTGGCCGACACCGCCTCGCAGGAGCGGGCGTCCCCCAGCAGGGCGTGGCCGCGGGCCTCGGCGGCGTAGAACATCGCCATCGCCGTCGGGGTGGCGACCGTCCGGGCGCCCTCCTGCGCGGCGCGGGCGAGCTGGGCGATCTCCCGCGGGTTGCCGAGCGTCGCCGCCAGGTGGCTCATCGACGCCGCCAGCACGTAGCCGCCGTAGCCGCGGTCGTCGGCCGCCTGGGCGAGCCGGAGCGCCTGGATGTAGTAGCGCTGGGCCAGGCCGGGCTGGCCGGTGTCCACCGCCATGTATCCGGCCAGTTCGGTCAACCGGGCCACCGCGGCGAAGAGTTGGCGCCCGGTCTCGTCCCGGTACGCCCCGCCGAGCAGGCTGGAGACCACCGAGTTGAGGTAGTGCACGACCACCGGGCGCACGTGACCGCTGCCGAAGCGGTGGTCCAGGTCGACCAGCATCGCGGTGGTGGCCTTGATCGCGGCCACGTCGGTCGGGCCGACCCGGGGACCGCCGGTGCGGGCCACCACCGGGTCGGGCGGGGTGATCAGCCAGTCCCGGCTGGGTTCCACCAGCGCGGAGGCGGCGACCGTGGCCCCGGTCAGGAAGTCCCGTCGGCCGACGTCGCTGCGCCAGAGCTCGCAGACCTGCTCCAGGGCGGCGTTCAGGGTCGGCGCGAACTGGAGCCCGATGCCGGAGCTGAGGTTCTTGCCGTCGGCCATGCCGATCTCCTCGACCGACACGCTGCGGCCGAGCTTGCGACCGAGGGCCTCGGCGATCACGGCCGGCGCCTGCCCGCGCGGCTGCTGCCCGCGCAGCCAGCGGGCGACGGAGGTCTTGTCGTACCGCAGGTCCAGACCGTGCTCGGCGCCGCAGAGGTTGACCCTCCGGGCCAGGCCGGCGTTGGAGCAGCTGGCCTCCTGGATCAGTTGCTGCAGACGCTCGTTGGGCTGTCGTGCGACGAGTGGTCTTGCGGCCATTGGGTTTCGCCTCCCCACACCCTCCGGTCCCGGCCGGCGGGCGACGATTCTGCTGATCTGTTGCCGACTGTCCGACCGTCCAAGGAATCTGACACCAGGTTAGCGATCAGCAACGCCAGCGGGATACCCACGGTGACGATCCGCACCCCCCACGCGCCCTGGGAAATGCTCCTGTGCGCCCCCACTGCGCCTGCCCCCGCCCGCCTCAACTCGGTCGAGTAACCGGTTCGAGTGACATTGCCGGTATGCGCCCAACCGGCTTGCGCCGGGCCGTAACCAGCCTCACACACGGTAGTTGAGCTTCGCGTGGAAGACATCCCCGACTCCCCCGACCAGGGCAAGAACGCCGTACTGCCCCCGCTGCTCATCGAAGCCGTCGGCTACGCCGAGAACCGCCACTGGGAGGTCGCTCCCGGCGCCTGGCTGATCGACGGCGACGGGCCCGCCCGCTGCTCCTGCGGCGACCGGCGCTGCCTGCTGCCGGGGGCCCACCCGCTCGACGCGGACTGGGCCCGCAAGGCGAGCGCCGGGCCGGGGGCGGTGCGGCGCTGGTGGACCGAGCGGCCGCAGGCCTCGATCCTGCTGCCCACCGGCCGGTCCTTCGACGTCCTGGACGTCCCGGAGACGGCGGGATGCCTGGCGCTGGCGCGGATGGAGCGGATGGACCTCCAGCTGGGCCCGGTCGCGGTGCTGCCCGCCTCGCCCGGCCGGATCGGCCGGCGGCTGCACTTCCTGGTGCTGCCCGGGGTCGCGGCCAAGCTGCCGGAGATGCTCCGCAAGCTCGGCTGGCCGCCCGGCCGGCTGGACCTGGTGGCCCGCGGCGAAGGGGACTGGACGGTCGCCCCGCCGTCCCGGATCGGCGGCACCGGCTACGCCCAGTGGGCCCGCTCCCCCTCGGCGCTCAACCGCTGGCTGCCCGACGCCGCCGAGCTGATCAGCCCGCTCGCCTACGCCTGCGGGCGCGAGGCGCCCTCGGCCGCCCACCCCCAGCCCGCCCAGCCGGCGGCAGCGGTGCGCTGAACGGGCGCAGCAACGGTTCACCACCGCGGTGCACCGCCCCGGTTCACCACCCCGTGAACGGCCGCCCTCCGCCTATCGGGTGAGGGCGCGCAGCGCGCGACACCCCGCGCACGGCTGACGGGCCTTGTCTCCCACCGGTGACGGGGCCCGTCACACGCATGTGCGGATAAGGCCTCCGTGTACCCGCTGATCATGGACGAAAGCCCCCCGGACGAGTGACAACGCTCAAGGATTGCCATGATCGGCCGAGGGGAGGAATTGCGGTGCGAGGGGACGCCGGAGGGAGCGCTCGGACGGGGAAGCCGGGCGAGGCGGTGGAGGGGCCGGGAGGGAACGGAGGGGATGGAGGGGATGGAGGGGACAGGGAGGGAACGGGGAGGCGAAAGGGCCCGCTGCACGGGGAGCAGCGGGGCCATCTCGACGTTCCCGGAGGCGCGGTCCCCGGCGCCCCACAAGTTGCGGGCGCCCGGGGGGCGGTGACGCACGCA